>DAONFA010000001.1:0-95643 GCA_035403355.1 Candidatus Cloacimonas sp.
GTTGCACTTTCTGTTTTAACTCACAATTTTTCGGTTTGGAAACCAGCTAAAAAGCGGTTGGAAGTGAAAAAGATGGTGGGGTGTAGAGAGATTGAAGGCAGG
This sequence comes from Candidatus Cloacimonas sp., assembly GCA_035403355.1. Classification (NCBI taxonomy): domain Bacteria; kingdom Pseudomonadati; phylum Candidatus Cloacimonadota; class Cloacimonadia (SeqCode); order Cloacimonadales (SeqCode); family Cloacimonadaceae (SeqCode); genus Cloacimonas (SeqCode); species Cloacimonas sp. (SeqCode). Next base: position 103 of record DAONFA010000001.1, read on the forward strand.
TGAAAATTGTAAGTCAAAACTTCCCCGCCGGTTGCACTTTTTGTTTTAACTCACAATTTTTCGGTTTGGAAACCAGCTAAAAAGCGGTTGGAAGTGAAAAAGATGGTGGGGTGTAGAGAGATTGAAGGCAGGTGAAAATTGTAAGTCAAAACTTCCCCGCCGTCTGCATTGTGATTTTTCTGCGTTATCAGCGAAATCTGCTTGCTTCCATTTTCCGCCGTTAAGTTGTAAACGAGCTTTTTCTTGACGCCAAATGCTCTTTTCAGAATTGGTTCAAATTAAGTATAATATGCTTAAACAAACAATAGACGACGACAAAAAAAAGAGGTAACTGCAAAAATGGAAATCAGTAAGACATTTGAACCTAAAGACCTGGAAAAGAAATGGTATCAGTTTTGGGAAGAAAACGGCTATTTCAAGCCACGGGAAAACTCTGCCCAAAAACCATTTACCGTTCTTATGCCCCCTCCGAATGTGACCGGAATTTTACATATCGGTCATGTGCTAAATAATACTCTGCAAGATGTTGTCGTTCGTTTTCACAGAATGAAAGGCGAACCTACGCTCTGGTTACCGGGTGTTGATCATGCCGGAATTGCCACTCAAAATATGGTGGAAAAAGAACTTGCCCAGCAAGGAATTACGCGTCAGGAGCTTGGTCGCGATAAATTGGTGGAAAAAATCTGGCAGTGGAAAAACGAAAAAGGCAATATCATCATAGACCAGCTGAAACTTTTAGGGGCAAGTTGCGATTGGGATCGTTTGCGATTTACGATGGATGATATGCTTTCGCGAGCTGTGAAAGAGGTTTTTGTCTCTCTGTATGAAGAGGGGCTAATTTATAAAGGGAAATATATCATCAATTGGTGTCCGCGTTGCGTTACTGCTTTGGCAAATGATGAAGTAGAACATACAGATGAAAATGGTCATCTTTGGTATATTCACTATCCTTTTGCTGACGGGAATGGCTATTTAACTGTGGCAACAACCCGCCCGGAAACAATGTTAGGAGATGTTGCCGTTGCCGTTAATCCCAAGGATGAACGCTACAGTTCCTTAATTGGCAAAGAATTGCTGCTGCCTTTAACGGATAGAAAGATACCGATAATAGCGGATGATTATGTAGATAGGGAATTTGGCACCGGTTGCGTGAAAGTTACTCCTGCTCACGATCCTAACGATTTTGAAATTGGCATCCGGCATAATTTACAGCAGATTTTGGTGATGGATGAAACCGGAGTAATGAACGCAAATGCCGGGAAGGAATTTCAAGGTTTGGAGCGTTATGCCTGCCGGGAAAAAATTCTGAAAATGCTTACCGAACAATGCCTGCTGGAAAAAACAGAAACTCATCCGTATTCTGTAGGGCATTGTTATCGTTGCGATACAGTTATTGAACCCTATCTTTCCGATCAGTGGTTTGTGAAAATGGCTCCCTTAGCCCAAAAAGCCATAGAAGTGGTGGAAAAAGGAGAAGTAAAATTTCAGCCGGAACGCTGGACAAAGGTCTATATGCACTGGATGAATAATATTCGGGACTGGTGTATCTCACGGCAAATTTGGTGGGGACATCGCATCCCTGTATATTATTGTGATAGTTGTAATAATATGATTGTAGCCAAGGAAATGCCGGAAAAGTGTCCCCAATGTGGAGGAACGAAGTTTACTCAGGATTCCGATGTGCTGGATACCTGGTTTTCCAGTTGGTTATGGCCATTTTCTACAATGGGTTGGCCTGATGAAACGGCAGATCTTAATTACTATCTTCCTACCAATGTGTTAATTACGGCTCCAGAGATTATCTACCTGTGGGTTGCCAGAATGATTATGAGTACCCTCCATTTTAAGGATAAAATTCCCTTTGATACTGTTTTGCTACATGGAACTGTGAGAGATGAAATCGGACGCAAAATGAGTAAGTCCTTAGGCAATTCGCCTAATCCGATTGATTTAATTAATACCGTAGGAGCCGATGCTTTAAGGTTCAGTATGATTTTTGGCACTCCCAAAGGTGCGGATGTTATTTTCAGTGAAAGCATTTTGGAAACAGGACGCAACTTTGCCAATAAAATGTGGAATGCCTACAGGTTCATAATGATGAATGCGGAAAGTATTCAGGGACTTCCTGCCGAAAATGAATTGCAACTGGAACTTGCTGATAAATGGATAATTTCCCGACTTCAGGAAGTGACCATAGAAGTGCGGGCTCACTATGAAAATTTGCGGTTTAACGATGCTGCCACTGAAATCTTTAAGTTTATGTGGGATGAATTTTGCAGCTGGTATATTGAGCTGAGTAAAGACAGGTTAAACCCTTCTGCAGAAAATGAAAGCAGATTAACGGCTAAATATATACTGCTGAATGTAATGCAACAGGGAATGCGTTTATTGCATCCAATTATGCCTTTTATAACTGAAGAAATTTGGCAGGGCATAAAAAAAATCTTTCCGCTAAAAGAAGAAGCACTAATTATCGCTGCCTTCCCGGAAGCGGATGAAACACTTATAGATAACGAGATTAATAATAATATGCGCTTTGTGCAGGAAAGCATTACTGCTATTCGGAACCTGCGTAAACAAATAAACCTGGCTCCCTCTCAGGAAATTGAGATGGTTATCCGCTTTGCCGAAGGTTCTCAACAGGAACTCTTTGAAAATTATATGGCTTACTTCCGTCGTTTGGCAAAAGTGAAAAGTTTCTCCGGAGGAGTGCAGATTACTAAACCCAAAGCTGCTATCGCTTCTGTAGTTAGGAATATAGAGATATTTTTGCCCTTGAGCGGACTGGTGGATATTAAAAGCGAAAAAAATCGCCTCGGGAAACAAATTGAGAAATTGACTAAAGAATTAAACGGAATTCAGACAAAACTGGCTAATCCCAATTTCCTGAATAACGCTAAAGAGGAAGTGGTTGCCAAAGAAAAAGAGAAATTTAACGAGGTGAATACTAAGCTGGAATTGCTGCAACACTTACTGGAAGAACTATTGTAGCTGGAGGACGCTATTCCTCCCCAGGAAAAAAATGCGGAGCTACAGCGAGCTCCGGCTACCCAAAAAGCGGAGCTACAGTGAGCTCCGGCTATCCAAAATGCGGAGCTACAGCGAGCTCCGGCTACCCAAAGTGCGGAGCTACAGCGAGCTCCGGCTACTTTTTAGACCTCTTGACCTCTCGCCCTCTCGACCTCTTGACCTCTTGACCTCTCGCCCTTTAGACCTCTTGACCTCTCGCCCTCTTGACCTTCTTACCTTTTTTCATTTCCCATCCAATTCCTATTGCCAGAAGCACAACCGTTGCCAGGATACCTGTTAAACTTAAAATCAAACTAAAGCGATAGATCTCAGAGATAAATTTCATTTCCACAGTATGTTTTCCCTGGGGAACGATAACACCTCTTAAAATGTGATTTGTGGGATATATTGCTGTTTCTTTGCCGTCTATAAATGCCTTCCAGCCCGCAGGATAGTAAATTTCCGAAAGCACGAGATAAGCATTTTTATCGGTTGCCACCTCATATTTAACATTGTGCATATCAAAAAAGGTCTCTTTGGCATAGCAGCTATCGGGTTTATAAACGCCCTCTATTTTACTTTCCACAATGGCTAAAGAGCGGGGATTAAAGTATGGGTTCCGCATTTTTTGCAGACGCGCTTTCGTTTCCGGAATTACGGATAGCGAATCAACAAACCAGGCACGAGGATAAGCTGTTAAATTCTGATAAATATTAGCTCCCGAGTAACTGGTAAAAACAGGTTTTATTTTATTCAGCAGAAAAGCGTAGGGCAACGAATCGGGATAGATAATGTATTTCGTAGAAAGCATATCCAGTAAAGGGGTGGGAATTTCTTTATTTCCTTTATTATAAAAACCATTTAGATAACGATATAGTTCATTTTCATTTTTCTCATCTCCCTGAATAAGCTTCCAGACATCATCATAGCGTTTTAGTTTGGCAGCGCTGTAACCATCTATGGTTTGATGGTAATAAGCCCATTCACCTGCATTTCTTATATTACCCATATTATAAGGGTAAATACGGAAATTATCTTTATCTGCCAGAAGGAATTCATCAAAATCCTGAGTTACGAAACGAGCTTCTCTTTCTTCTGCCGGATAGAGGTCTTTTAAGTGTTTTCCTGTGTATATATACAGGTCTATAAAAGTAACGAGGGTAATAAGTAGCACTAAAGCAACTTTCTTCAGTTTTTTAGCGCTGGCAAGATAACATAACCCAAGAGAAACAGTTAACAGCAGCAAACTCAGAATTCCGCTTTTGTAAAGCAATCCGGGGCGCAAACTTTTCATTTCTTCCAATTTGGCAAGGGCATTATATTTTTCGTATTGTTCAATTTCTGCAGCATTAGTATAGGGCAGACCTTTGAAAACACTTTGTCCCAAAATGAGAAAGAGAATAAACACCGCTCCGCTAATCCAGAAAGCAGTAAATAAGCTTTTTTGCCACTTGCTGTTATTTTCCAGGGAAGCAATTGTATCCAAACCCAAAGCAGCAAGAATAACTCCAATAATCTGAACCATAATCAGCATCATAGAAGGCACGCGGAATTTATTGAACATCGGCAGATACTTAAAAAAGAAATCAGATATAAAAGGAGTAAAACTGCCAAAACTAAGCACTAAGAAAATAGCTGAAACAATCCATAAAAAGAGAGAGAACTTTTTATGTTTGCCAAAAAGAGCCATCACTCCCAAAGCTAAAACTACTATGCCAAAGTAGTTATAAATTTGCGTGAAGGGCATTGCACCCCAATAGTTCTCATTTATTCCCCCAAAGAAATCAGGGATAAGAAAGGAAATTATTTCTATAGGTGGGAAACTCCATGCTTGAGCATAACCTTTTTCCAGACCTGCTGTTCCACCTCGCATTGTGTAATGACTATACTCCCAAGTAGATAGATAGGGATTCATCACTGCCAGGGCAGTTAACCCAAAAGCAATAATCAGCAGTCCTGTCCAGCCCCCGAATTTTTTATATTGCTTACTCTGAATTGCCTCAATTAAAGCATAAATCCAGAACATACCGATAAACAGATAGAGATAATATGTTATCTGAGGATGGTTTTCCCTTAATTGCGTAATCAGAAAAGTTGCCAGTAAACCCAAATTGAGCATATTGGGCTTTTCCTTTAAACGCAAGAGAGCCCAAACAACCCAAGGGATATACATTATAGCACGGAATTTGGTATTATGGCCAATATCCAAAAGCCCTACCCAATGGCAGGAAAAAACAAAGGCAATTGCAGCAAAAAAAGCAATCCAGGAATCCATTTTCAGCTGCCTTAAAAGTAAAAAGATACCCAAACCGCCAACAAACAGCAAGAAGATACGCCAGTTGATAACTTTATCGGTAATCTTGGTTATGCTTTCCAGAAAAGGATAGCGATTAGGAAAGGAAATCATATAAGTTGGCATTCCGGAAAACATATAAGGAGTCCATAAAGCATTATCCTTGTGCGTTGCATTATAATCAATTATGGCTTTTGCGGCTCCCTGCCATTGATTTATATCTGATGCCTGAGGTGCCTTTCCTTGATAGGCAACAGGAAAATAGATTAAACTGAGTAAAAGAAATAGCACTATAACTAAAATCCAGGGAAGGTGTTTGGCAAAAGCAGAGGGCTCTTTAATCTTCGCTGCGGGCTTGGCGGGATGCATAGTTTTGGAGGTTTTGCCGATATTTTGCTTTATTTTCTGATTGACATTTTTTCCAGCCATAATATCCTCTATCTATAATAATTTTTTACATACCAAAATAAAAGCGGTTATCGGTCAAGAAAAATTCCGCTACAACCTTTTTCTTAAGAGGATAAAACAATGTTTTTTGCTTTTACTAAAAGAATCTATGGCTACGAATGCGATATCTACGGTCATTTAAATAATGCCAATTACCTTCAACTTTTAGAAAGTGCACGCAGCGAAGCCCTCTATGAAATGAATCTGGCGCAGTCCGAGCTGCAAAAAAAAGGCGTCCAGCTCTTTGTGCATTATGTGGAAATGAGTTTTATTAAAGCCATTGATCACGATGAACTGATAACTGTTAAAAGCTGCTTTACCGAAATGAACAGAATTAAAGGAAAATGGCATCAGGAAATTTATAACGCTGCAGGAGAAAAATGTTTTGCAGCAGATATAACAATCGTTTTTGCCTCGGAAGGAAAAGCCAAACGACTGCCGGCTGAGGTCTTTGAACTCTTTCTGCGCTACCTGGAAAAATGAAATGAAGAGAAAAAAATTGCAGGATGAATACCGGGCACAAGATAAATGAGAGGTTTTTGGAGGGTTGAGAGGGTCGAGGTATCTTAAAGCCCTTGGGGCTTACTTTTCCCGAGGGGCTTACGCCACCGTCGCTATTTTAGTGTCGCCCTAAGGGGCTTTAGGGAACCGGGAAAGTGAAAAAAAACACTCGGGGCTTACTTTTCCCGAGGGGCTTACGCCACCGTCGCTATTTTAGTGTTGCCCTAAGGGGCTTTTTTTTGCCGGAAGAACGAGGTCCTCGTCGTTCAAGCACAAGAAGGGGTTGACCAGGAGGTCAACCATCCGATCTTGCCCTAAGGGGCTTTGGCTATTTAATAACAATGTTGTATTCATCGTAAACAGGTAAGTATTAAGTAGATAATGCAATTAGGGACGAACGGATATTTTTGAAGATTTTGCTTGACAAATAAGAGCAGAGATTTTTAAAAGAATTTATGTATATAAACCGATACAGAAAATCGGTTTCCAGGGAATAGTAACCGTTTAAAACGGAGATAGATAGCTACATTGATAGCTATTTTTTTTGAAGCAAATCGGGTATAGAGATTTGAGGATTTTTCGCTAATTGGATGGATTGATTGCGAGAAATAATAAAATAAAGTAGTTAACCGGATGGTTGATGTTCCGGTCAGTTAATTATGAACGCTGAGGACATCGTTGTTCCGGGTTTTATGAACGACAGGGACATCGTTGTTCCGGAAAAAGAATGAGGTAAAAAGATGGAATTTTACAGAGCGCAGGTAGAAGAGATAGCCAGGAAGATTTGTCAGGAAATGCATCTTGCAGTGTATGACATTGATGAAAAGATGTCTGGCAAAGGGAGAATTATAACTGTCTATCTTACTAAAATTGGGGGAGTTACATTGGATGAATGTGCTGCTTTCAGTTCTGCTTTGGGGAACGAATTGGAGACCTTTGACCTCATTCCGGAGCGTTATTTTCTGGAAGTATCTTCGCCAGGAGTGGAAAGGCCTTTAAAGTTGAAAAGTCATTATGTTAGCGCTATCAATGAAAAAGTAGCGGTGCAATTCACTGAAGGCGAAGAAAAGAAATCCATAATGGGGACTTTAACAGAGGTGAATCAGGATACAATAGTTGTAGATGATAGAGGGACGATTACGGAAATACCTTTTAAGTCCATAATCCGTGCTAAAACAGTATTTTTAGGTATTCCGAAGAGGAGAAAGTGAGCGATGGCTATTAATACAATTGAAGCTCTCAGTAAGCTTGCGGCAATTAAGCAGTTGGATACAGGGATGATTCAAAACATCATTCTGGAGTCCGTAACTTCCACTTTGCAAAAGCGTTTGGAACCGGAAGCAGAGTTACAGGTTTTTGTAGATGAACTTTCCGGTAGTGTGAAAGTGAAGTTTAAAAGTTTGGTGGTGGAACAAGAAGAAAGCTTTGGGCAAATATCTTTAATTGATGCGCGTAACGAATACAACCCCAAAGCGCAAGTGGGTGATTATATTGAAAAAACGATGTCTCTGAACGAATTTGAGCCAAAGTTAGTGAAGACAGTGCAGAAATTGATTCAAGATAGAATTCGCCAGCTGGAAGATGATAAAATTCAGAATGATTTTAATAAACAGAAACATACTATAGTAACTGGAAAAATTAAGGCAATAGATGATTTTGGAGGTTACATCATTGATATTGGACACACCGATGCTCTGCTGCCAATTGATGAACAGATTGAGAATGAATTTTACCGGGTGGGTGAAAATATCAAGGCATACATTGTTAATATCAGACCCGGAAAAGACGGGATTGTAATTATTCTTTCCCGCACCAATCCTGAATTTGTGAAGAAATTGTTTGAAGCGGAAATTCCTGCCATATTCAGTGGGGAAATTAAAATCAGGAAAATAGTGCGGGAGCCGGGAATTAGAACTAAAGTAGAATTGGAAACTGTTGACCCTAAGATAGATCCGATAGTTGCCTGCGTAGGTCCTAAAGGCACGCGTATTGATTCTTTACGGAAAGAATTGCATGGTGAACAAATAGATATAGTTGTGCATAGTGAAGACCCCGAAAAAATGATTGAAAATGCCCTTGGTATAGAAGGAATTAAACGCGTTATTATTGAACGCAATCACTCTGCCAGCGTGATTGTGGATGAAACAGATAAACTGATGGCAATAGGCAAACAGGGAAAAAATGTGAAACTGGCTGCCAAACTGGTAGGAATGAAAATAGATATTTTTACGATGGCAGAATTTGAAGAAAAAATGGCAAAAGAACGAAGAACTATAAGCCATATTACAGAAATGGATGGAGTTACTTCTAAAATTGCCGATGCATTAAAACAAGCAGGTTATACAAGCGTTCAGGATATTTATATGGCTTCCGTAGAAGAATTGTGTAATATTGAAGGGATGGGGCAAAAGACGGCTGAACGACTCAAAGAGGCAGCAAAGTATTTCTGATGCCGAATAAAAACAGTAAAGCAGCTCACCTTCCGATTCGCACTTGCGTGGTTTGTAAGAAAAAGGTTGACCAGAATCAACTGCTCAATTTTTTTCTCACGGAAAGTGGCATAGTTTTTGATTTTCGCAGGATAATTCCGGGGCGCAGATTCTACTTATGCCCTTCTGCTGATTGTTTTAAAGGACTTAACAAATGGCGGAAGGGTCATCAGAAAAGGAAAATAAGATGAATCTTAGGATTCTTACTCTGATGCAATTTGCCCGCAAAGCAGGAAAACTGGTTTCCGGTTATAGTGCCTGTGAAAGAGCAATGCATAAAAAAGAAATAGAGCTGTTAATTCTGGCAGCGGATAGTTCAGAGCGGACAAGGGATAAAATGAAGAAATTAGCTTTATCGGCAGGGATTTCCGGAGCGGTGATAGAAACCGGAAGTCAGCAAGAAATAAGCTCTGCTTTGGGTTTATCCGTAACAGGTGTATTCGGAATTATAGATAAGAATTTCGCAGGTAAAATAATGGAGTATTGGCTCTCTGAAACAGAGAGGAGGATAAATTGACGATAAGAGTTCACGAATTGGCAAAAGAACTGAAAATAAGTACGATGGCGTTAAAAAAACATCTCACCGATTTAGGAGTGAATGTTAAAAGCCACATGAGCTTAATTGAGGATGATGTTGCTAATAAAATACGCGTTAAATATAACGAACAAATAGATGCTGAAAAGCGAGCTGAAAGAGATCGTAAACGGTTGATGGAAATGCGTCAGGCAGCTAAAGCACAGCATATTGCCCAAGAAGAAGAAAGCAAAAAGGCAGCGGAAAAAGTTCCTCCCGTTCAGGAACCGGTTAAAGAAACACCTAAAGAAGAAGAACCGATACCCGAAAAAGAAACTGAAAAGATAACAGCTAAACCGGAGATAGAAAAACCGGCTGAAGAAAAACCTGCGGAACATCCTCCGAAACCAATTGTGGAAACACCTAAAACTGATGTTCAACCCAAACAGGAACATATTCAGCCCAAACCGGAAAAGGGTTATAAACCGGAGCATATTCAGCCCAAACCGGAAAAGGGTTATAGACAGGAACATATTCAGCCCAAACCGGAAAAGGGATATAGACAGGAACATATTCAGCCCAAACCGGAAAGAGGTTATAAGCCGGATCATATTCAACCCAAACCGGAAAGAGGTTATAAGCCGGAACGCTTTCAACCCAAACCGGATCAGAGAAAAGGTGACCAACGCAGAAAAAAAGAAACAGGCGTCCCTCCAGTAAAACAAGTTGCCGTTCCACCGGCAATTGAACCTGCTAAAGAACCCGAAGTAAAGAAATTCGGCAAGGGAAAAATTAGCCATGAAGAACTGGGAGATAAAAGTAAACATAAAAAAGCTATTATCTCCAGCACCAAGAAAGCGAAACAGAAATTAGTTGAAACCGTTGAAGTGGATGAGGCGGAAATTTCCCGTAATATTAAAAAGACCCTGCAAAAGAGCTCTAAGCGGAAAAAATACCACCGGGAAGCCCAAAATGTAGAAGACCGCAGTAATGAAATCATCATCAGAGAATTCACCTCAGTTAGTGAGCTGGCGAAAATTATGAATGTTTCGCCTTCCGAGATAATTTCCAAGTTCTTTATGATGGGTCAGCTGGTAACAATGAATCAACGGCTGGATAAGGACTCGCTGGAAATGATTTGCGATGAATTTAAGGTTGACTACCGCTTTGAAGATGAATACGGAATGGATATAATCAATCGGGAAATGGAACAATATAGCGAAGTGAGAGAAGAAAAACGACCTCCCGTAGTTACTATTATGGGTCATGTAGATCACGGCAAAACTTCTATTTTAGATTATATTCGCAATACCCATGTAGTGGCTGGTGAATCTGGAGGCATTACACAACATATTGGTGCTTACCAAATTGATATCAATAAATATAAAATCACTTTTTTGGATACTCCGGGGCACGAAGCATTTACAGCGATGCGTGCACGCGGAGCCAATGTTACTGATATTGCGGTAATTGTAATTGCTGCTACGGAAGGCGTTAAAGCTCAAACGCGGGAAGCTATTGATCATGCTAAAGCAGCCGGAGTGTCAATGATAATTGCCATTAACAAAGTTGATCTTCCGGATGCCAATGTAGATAAAGTTATTTCACAGTTATTAGATATGGGTGTCTATCTGGAACAATACGGAGGCGACATTCCCTGGTGCAGAACTTCAGTGGTAACCGGAGAAGGTATCTTAAATTTGATTGAGCTGATTCTTTTAACGGCAGAATTGCTGGATTTGAAAGCCAAAAAAGATGTTCCTGCTTCTGCTGTAGTGATTGAAGCGGGAATGGATGCCCGAATGGGTCCTTCTGCCACAATTCTGATGCAAGAAGGAACTTTGCGTAAAGGCGATATTGTTGTTTGTGGAGCTGTGCATGGCAGAATTCGGAAAATGGAAAACGAACGCGGAGGCGAAATTAAAGTTCTCCTTCCTTCAGATGTGGCAAGGGTATATGGTCTTTCCGATACCCCTAAAGCAGGAGATATTCTTAATCAGGTAGATAGTGAAAAAACAGCGCGCAGTATAAGTGGCGAACGACAACAAATTCGGATGGAACGGGAAAAATTCCAAAACAAGAGTTCCCTGCAGAATATCTTTGCCCGCATAAAAGAAGAACAGATAAATACCTTGAATATTATCTTGAAAACAGATACGGATGGCTCTGCAGAGGCATTGGCAGATAGCTTTCAAAAACTCTCCAACGAGGAAGTTAGCGTTAATATTATCCATAAAAGCATTGGCGGAATAAGCGAAGCGGATGTTTCTCTGGCTGCTGCTTCGGATGCTATAATAATGGGATTTCATGTGCGTCCTTCGCATCAGGCACGAAAAATGGCTGAAGATGAAGGAGTGCAAATAAAGCTCTATCAGGTTATTTATGATGCCATTGAAGACCTGCGTAGTGCGTTGGAAGGATTGCTGAAGCCAAAATATGAAGAACAGGTTCTGGGTAGCGCATTAGTGAAACAAGTATTTAAAATAAAGAAAGTGGGAACTATTGCCGGCTGCCAGGTTGATAAAGGTGTTATTCAAGCAAACTGTAAGATTCGTGTGTATCGGGATGATGTTTTAGTAATTGAAGATATGCTCAGTTCGTTAAAACATTACGCCGATGATGTTAAAGAAGTGCGTGCCGGTTCTGAATGCGGATTAACCTTAGCCAATTTCTCTGATATTAAAGAAGGAGATGTATTGGAAGCATTTGTGGTGAATGAGGTTAGCCAAAAATTGTAAATGAAGAACTATCGCATCCCCCGTTTGCAGGCAGAACTAAAAAAGCTCTTCAATATTGCGCTTTCGCAAAAATTGAACGACCCTAAACTGGCTTGGGTGCAAATTACCGATGTTGTAATCTCCAAGGATTTGCACTATGCCAAGCTTTACTTTTCGCATTATAATAATCCCGCCAGTCATAACCAAATCAGGGAACTCCTGATGAAGTCATCTGGCTTTTTAAAAAAACAAATTGCAGGAGCACAAATTATGAGAACCATTCCCGAACTCTCTTTCTACTACGACGAGACAGAAGAACGTGCCTCTAAGGTAGAGACACTGCTTGCCTCACTTAAAAAAGATGATTTTGATGACGATGACGACGAAGACCAGGATATTGATATTGACGAATACCTGGATGATGATGACGACTTCTTTGATTTTGATGAAGATGAGGACGAAGAGGATTACGACGATTTTGAAGATGATGATGAGGACGAATAGTAATTCTCTCTCTTCGCTTTAACCTGAAAACCTTTTATTACAGAAGGAAAAATCGCCCTCTGAGGCGATTTTTTTGTTTACGAGAAAAATGGAAAATATTAGAACCAAACTGCTGGAACTAATCTCCTCAGCAGACAGCATAGTAATTACTACGCATATCAGTCCGGATGGAGATGGTTATTGTGCAGCTCTTGCCTTGCAAAGAATAATTTCTTTTTTAGGCAAGAATTCGTTGCTGGTTACCGATAACGATGACCTTAGCCGCTATAACTATTTGCGGGACGGGAAAGGCAATGAAAAACGCTTTGCTATGCTTAATGTGGAAGACCTGAATTTTGCCTTGGCTATAGTTCTGGATTGTAATTCTTATGACCGCTTGGGGAATAGACGAGCTTTAATTGATAAAGCGCAATTAACGGTAGTGCTTGATCACCACGAAAAAGAGAATAACCTGATTCCAGCTGAACTAAGCTACATTGAACCTGCTTTTGCCTGTGTAGGGGAAATGCTTTATGCCCTTTTTGAACCGGAAATACTGGAAATGCCTGATGCCGATTGTCTATTTGTGGGCAATTGCCTATATACAACTATCTTAAACGATACCAATAACTTCGTGAACGCCAATACCGATGCCGCGGTATTTATTTTTGCCTCCAAATTGGCATACCTGGGAATTAAGCCCAATGAACAATACCGCCATTTCTTTATGAATCACTCTGCAGAGGAAATGCGTTACATTGGAGAAACCCTTGCTACCATTGAACTTTTTTATCAGCGCCGGATTTTAACGATGTATTCCACTGCTGCGATGAGCAGAGATAACAATATTGATCCCGAAAGTATTATGAATGCAACGCGTTGGGTGCAAGGTATAAAAGGAATTGAGGTAATTATATACTTAAGGGAAGAGCAAGAAGGGGTCTATAAAATCAGCTTGCGGTCTGAGACCGTTGATGTGAACAAAATTGCAGTTCCTTATGGAGGTGGAGGTCATAAACAGGCAGCGGGTTGTTATCTATATGGCAAATTGGAAGAAGCAAAAGAGAAACTGCTGAAGGATGTTATCAATGCCATCGCTGTCCCGAAAGAATAATGCTTTTCTGGCTATTGATAAACCTGCCGGTATCACCTCTTTTGCGGTTATCAGAGAACTGCGTAAAATTACCGGCATTAGAAAAATCGGGCATACCGGAACGCTTGATCCTTTCGCTGAGGGATTGCTTATTTGCTGTATCGGTTCCTTCACTCGTTTGGCGGGTTTTTGTGAAAGAGAGGATAAGACCTATACTGCAACAATGAAATTGGGGGAAAAAAGAGATACCGGTGATCAGGAAGGGGAAATAATTGCTACGGCTTCAATTCCCGAATTTAGGGATAAACTGGATAGCTTGGCAAAGAAGGCATTGCAAATTAACGAACTTTCCGTTCCAGCATATTCCGCGGTTAAAATACAAGGGAAAAGAGCTTATGAACTGGCACGCCAAAAAGAGCAATTCAATTTACCGAAGCGGGCAGTCCGGATAACGGAGTTTGAATTTCTACCCCTGAATACAGAAAAGCCCGATGAACTTAGTTATCGTTGCCGAGTAAGCAAAGGAACCTACATAAGGGCATTAAGTGAATGGCTGGCAGAACAATTAAACACAGTTGCCTATACCACTTTTCTTAAACGAGAAAGCATTGGCAGGATAACATTACAGAATGCCGTTAAGTTACAGGAGCTGAATAGAGATAACTGGAGTGATTACGGTCTTGATTATAACAAAGTATTTCCTTTGTTTTCCTGCCGTAATTTAACTGAGGATGAATTTGCCAAAGTGATGAATGGAACAGATATAGCGCTTGCGGAAGAGAACGCTGAAAACTATCTTTTGCTGTTCAATTCCGAGCTTTGGGCAATCGGAAAAAGAAACCAAAACCTTATCCATCCTGAAATAGTGCTGAAATGAATAGAAGAAATTTAAAACGGAAGAACGGAATCCTCGTCGTTCCACTTACAACCAGCTTCTTTCTATATAACGAATTTTGCGGTAACGAAAGAACCAGCCAAGAAAGGGCAATGCAAACATCGCTCTACCGGGGTTACAATCGGAAGAACGATGTCCTCGTCGTTCCATTTACAACCAGTTTCTTTCAATATAACGAATTTTGCGGTAACGAAATAACCAGCCAAGAAAGGGCAAAACAAACATCGTTCTACCGGGGTTACCAATGACAAAGAATTCGGTTTTAACCATTGGGACTTTTGACGGCTTGCATTTGGGGCATCAGAAATTGCTGCAACGGGTAAGAGAAATAAGCAAAGCGGAAGGTTTGCAAAGTGTTGTCCTCAGCTATAAAGACCATCCTGCTTTTGTGTTACGAGTTCATCCTTTGCCCAAAATGTTGTGTCCCGCAGTTCTCAAAGAAAGGGAACTGAAAAATTTGGGTATTGAAAGGGTGGAGTTGCTGAATTTTACTTCCGAACTGGCAAAGACGCCTCCCTTAAAATTTTTGCAGGAATACATCATTCCCCAATTTCAGCCCAAAGTAATTGTAATGGGTTATGATTCTCATTTCGGGCATTTGCGTCAGGGCAACTATCAGTTTCTCTGCAAGCATTCCGGGGAGCTTGGTTATCGGGTAGAATATGTGGAACCCCTGCTTTATGAAGGTAAACCAATCAGCAGCAGTGTTATCAGGAATTTATTGTTACAGGGGCAAGTGGAAGGAGCCGATCTTCTTTTAGGTAAACCTTACCGTTTATTAGGCACAATAGGACACAGTAATTCTCAGGGCAGGAAAATTGGCTTTCCCACTGCCAATTTGAATTTGCTAAGTCCTCATCAATTGATTCCCAAAAATGGAATCTACCTCTCTAAAGTGTATTGGCAGGGCAATGTATTTTTCGGGTTGACAAATATCGGTTGCAGTCCAACCGTGAAAAAAACGGGAATTATAGAAATAGAGACCCATATTCTTGATTTTACGGGTGATCTTTACGGTCAATATCTGGAGCTGGATTTGCTCCGTTATTTGAGAGAGGAAAAGATGTTTCACAGCATTGATGAATTGCGTGTTGCTATTATTAGCGATATTATTACGGCTCGCTTAATGCTGAAGGAGTTTGCCTAAGTGAACAGTCCTGCGTTTCAGCCATTAGCTTTCTTGGAAAAAGTAAAAAAAGGGCTGCCAGGTATGATTTTGGCAGAGAGGGGAAATGCGTAACTTTCTATCTCATCCTTCGTTTATTATGAGAAAGCGGAATTTCCTGTCTGATTTCAGCTGCATTTTATTGCTAATGTTACCGTTATTTGGCTATGCTGTTTCTCCTTTGCAGGTTGTTGCCGGCAGTGGGATTAAAGATACCGAAGACAGCAAGTTATATCACTTTCGCTACCATAATTTGGAAGATGCCTATCATCTATCGGGTCCAAAAACCTGGGCTGTGCGTTTCAATTTTCAGGGTGCATATCCTTTGTCTGATTCTGCTTCTTTCGCTTTAAATAGTTTTAAAATCTATTCTCCCTATCCCAATTTGGAAATGCGGGTTTCTTTATGGAGCGAACAATATGGCGGCAATAACGAATTAAACTATTTTCCAGGCACAATAATGCCGGGAGGGGACTGGCAAACAATAACTCTATCGGAAAACCCGGCTGTTATTACCTTTCCTGCTGTTCAAAATCCTTTGCGGATTGCCTGGTTAGTGATGGATTTTACTTTGCCTGTAAGTGATAAATATTTAAGTGCTTCGGTAGGAACCGGTAAGAACAGTTTTTATTACAATACTGAAGTGCAGGGCAATGAATATTGGCAAAGTTTATTTACTGCCGGTTTTAGTTGTGAATTACGGGTTAGTGCTATAGGCGATTTTAATTTAAGCAATACGAACCTGGAATTACTTAGTTTTTCTCTTCCGGAAAACATTTTGCCCGGTTCAAATGTTTCACCTTCCGTAACTGTTTACAATCACAGTCAATATTCCTTCAGCGACACTTTGGAAGTTAATTTCACCAATCCTTCACAGGAGCTTAATCAAACCCTGCAAATTCCTTTATTGAATATTAGTCCGCGGGATTCTCTTAGGGTGGATAGTTCTGAAAGCATTTCTTTCGGAAGAAATCCTACTCAGATAAAGGTAACTCTTGCCTTTAAAAATCATCCCGGGATAATTCTTGCGGCGCGTTATTACAATATTTTTCAGGATACAGGAAGCTGTCATCTGGTAGAATATTTCCGGCGTTATGCATCCGGGATAGATGATTTGCCTCAGGAGACATCTGATGTTCATCATTTGCTCTATTTTCCCAATCAGTCAGATGAGCTTTCCAATTTATCGGCGGTGCAAAGATTTAACTATTACCAGTTCAATTCGTTACCGCTAACCGTAATAGATGGTTATAAAAGGTTTTATATGCAGGTTGCAGCCAATTCGGAACAAGTGCTTACTGCCATTTCTGCAGCCCAGCAAAAGCGAAGTTTTATTTCCCGTAGCAATTGCAGCGTTAGTATTCTTGATCCTGAAACCCCGGAAAATTTACTGGTAAATATTGAACTCTATAACGATAGAACTTCTTTATTTGAATGGAATTCCACCTCTGCTCTCAACCCCAAATTTTATGCCGGGATTTTTGAAAGTAATCAATTTACCGGTGGTGAATATTTTTCCCTTAAAAAATGGCTTGCTTTTGAGATCCCTTTCAGTGGCACTCTGAATATTGGTGATAGTGTAGCAGTAGAAATTATTATCAATACTACGGAATTGGATTCGCTAAAATCCTATCGCATATATTACTGGCTGCAAAATCCTTATAACAGCGGGGGCACAATTTATTACGCTAAATGGGCAGAGCTTCCTTTGAATTTGGTAGTTTCCAATGCCGATGAAGTTCTTCCGCAACCCGTTATTTCCATCTATCCCAATCCTTTTAGGGGGAAAGGGATGTTAAATATATCATCTTCTTTCTATCCTGCCAGTTACACGGTTTACAACATCAAAGGGCAGAAGGTCTTCAGTATCGGTAAAAGCTTTAAAGAAACTGCAATCCCGCCTGAAATTTTCCCTGCTTCCGGCATCTATTTTTTGCGTTGTGAAACCTCAAACAGGGGCAGAGTAATTCATCAAACCCGAAAAATAACAGTTATAAAGTGATATCTTATTATGACAGAACATATTTCCGTAGCCGAATTATATCAAAAAGTTAATCAGGAAATCAGCGGCTTATATCTGGTAGCCGAAAAAGAACTCCGGGAAGGGAAAAACGACCTTTACTTGCGCCTTAAACTGCAAGATAAAACAGGAACCATCTCAGCTAATGTATGGAAGGACGCTGCCAGGCATTCCGATGAATTTGATGCCGGCGATATTATCAGCGTTCAAGGAACCGTTGTAAATTATAAAGGGCAGGTTCAGCTTTCCATTACTAAACTGCGTTTTGCCGATAAATCCGAATATAATTTGGATGATTACTTAACGCGGAGTAAAATTGAGCCGGAAGTTCTTGGCGACCGTTTTTTTGAATTTGTGGATA
Organism: Candidatus Cloacimonas sp.; assembly: GCA_035403355.1. NCBI lineage: Bacteria > Pseudomonadati > Candidatus Cloacimonadota > Cloacimonadia (SeqCode) > Cloacimonadales (SeqCode) > Cloacimonadaceae (SeqCode) > Cloacimonas (SeqCode) > Cloacimonas sp. (SeqCode). The sequence goes on from DAONFA010000001.1 coordinate 18,090, forward strand.
AAGTGCGGCAACCCTATCTGAACAAGCTGCTTCATCTTATTTTTGACGATAAGGAGTTCTTTACTAAATTCCTCCGGGCACCTGCAGCTAAAAGCTGGCATCACAATTATATCAATGGACTTATTGAACATACGGTTGCCGTTGCCTCGCTATGTGAATTTGCCTCTACTTTGTATCCTGTAGATTATGATTTACTCATCAGCGGAGCATTATTGCACGATGTAGCCAAAGTTCAGGAATATGCTAACTTGGGCAATATTGATTTTACGGATGCGGGACGCCTGATAGGGCATTTAGCGCTTTCCGATCAAATAGCGTGTGAAAATGCCTCTAAAATTCCAGGTTTCCCTGAAGAATTGTTGCTAAATTTGCGTCATTTGATTCTCTCTCATCATGGAGAATACGAAAAAGCGTCCGTCCGTTTACCGCAAACCCTGGAAGCGATTGTCCTTCACCATTGTGATAATCTGGATGCCCAAGCAAAAGGCGTAACCCAAATTATTGAAGCTGCCCCGCCTTTTGCGGTTTGGACAGAATATGACAAACTGAATAACCGCTACTATAAAATTTACAGACCAGTTTAGGACTTATGTTTCAGACCGTTATTATTGCCAGTGGCAGTAAAGGTAATTGCGTTTTAATTCAAACCGAAAAGACCGCTCTGCTATTAGATGCCGGAATAAGTATGCACAGAATTATGGATTGTCTGGCATCATTAAAGGTAGAGCCGGCAAAAATAGACGGCATTCTCGTAAGCCATGAACATTCCGATCATATCAAAAGCGTAGGAGCCATTTCCCGCAAACTGAAAATACCCGTTTATATCAATAGACCTACTCTTTTTTCCTGTGCCGCGCGTTTGGGAAATGTGCAGGACAGAATAGCCCTTTTCAATACGGGTAGCAGTTTTGCGATTAAAGATATAGTTATAGAGCCGTTTTCTTCCATTCACGATGCTGCCGAGAGCTGTAATTTCGTTTTTTATCAGGATTCCGAACCCAAACGCAAATTGGGAGTGGCTACAGACCTGGGTTATCCTACTCAATTATGCCTTTTGAAATTAACCGGAGTAAGCACTTTAATTCTGGAAAGCAATCACGACGAAAGAATGCTGATGGAAGGTCCCTACGATTGGAAACTTAAACAGCGCATTCACGGAAATCAGGGTCATCTTTCCAATATGCAAGCAGTTGGCTTAATTTCTGCCCTGGTTCATCCCGGTTTAAAAAACCTTATTCTGGCACATCTAAGCGAGATAAATAATTTGCCTTCTTTAGCAGAACAGACAATGCAGGAATATCTGGATAGCATCCGCAGCGATATAAAACTGTTTATTGCCGCCCAAGATAGACCTACAGCCCTGATAGATATTTAAATGGTCACCTTTCTTTGAGTTAAAATCGGCTTTTTTCAAGCCAATTCTATCTTTTCTTCCTTGCGGATAGCTTTCAAACTCTTTCCGCATTTACGGTTGCCTTCTGCCGATTTTGACACCAAGAAATTGTCTGCACTGGCTTCTACTCTCTGGAAATTATCTTACTGCAATTCCATAATTATCAATCTATCAAAGAAATTCCATCCTTACTCTTTTGCAATTTGCAGCCATTGAGATTCCCGTATCTTTCCCATATCGCGATACCGGAACGATACGGGAGTTATATCGGAAGATTATGAGGAAAATTCCGGGATGAGAAGACATCCTATATACTTTCCCTATTGAAAAGATATAAAAGAAAAAAGAGGATTTATGAACAAAGAGAAAAAGAGAAAAAGAGATTGAATTTGGCGAGATGGCGAGATGGTGAAATAGCGAGACGGGAAGAGATAGATAGCGAAATAGATTTTTTTACAAAGAGAAAAAGGGAAAAAGAGGATTTTGAACAGAGAGGAAAAGAGAAAAAGAGAATAAATTGAGAATGGAGAATTGAGAGTGAAGGGTGAACGGTGAAAAGTGAAAGGTGAACGGTGAACGGTGAAAAGTGAAGGTGACAGAAGGGAAAGGAAAACTTAGGTATTCATATCATTTATAGAAGCACATTCAAGTTTATAAATCCCAAAAATCCCGATAATCCTGTTCATCCCAGACCTATTATTTTTCTCTGCCCTCTGCCCAAAAGCCCCTTAGGGGCTTTTTTATTCGGAAGAACGATGTCCTCGTCGTTCATAAGAAACATCAACCCTCTAAACCTTCTCAACCTGCTAAACCATATTTTCCTTTTATGTCTTCTCAATATGATATGTATATAATCCGGCAGCCAAGAATCAGGTAAGAGATAACCTTTTATGATTGATAACTAAAAGAATAATATTACATTAAGTTATTGGGGTCAATATCTATCTGTTTACGAATATGGGAAGGGCAATTATAGGCAGAATTGAATTGCCTGATTGCCTCTTGTAATACGGTTACGGTTTGGGCTTTAAAAATTAGATGGTAGCGGTAATAGGAGCTGATTTTGCTGAAAGGAGCCGGAGCAGGACCTAATAGAAACAATTGAGGCACAGGAAATTGTTTATGTAATTTGTCAGCTGCTTCGTGAATATTGGCCACTTCCTTTTTTAACAGCTCCAGATTCGGACTCTGAAACAAAATTCTGGCTAAGCGGTAATAGGGCGGATAGTAAAGCTTTTTGCGGTAGCCCAATTCCTCTGTGGCAAAAAGAATATAATTTTGTTGACTGGCAGAAACAATGGAATAATGTTCCGGGTTATAAGTTTGAATAATCACTTCTCCAATTTTGTCTCTACGCCCTGAGCGTCCTGCAACCTGAGTAAGCAATTGAAAAGTTCTTTCGGCAGCCCTGAAATCAGGCAAATTGAGCGAAATATCTGCCATCACGATGCCCACAAGGGTAACCAGTGGAAAGTCCAAACCCTTGGAAATCATTTGTGTTCCCAGTAAGATATCCACTTCCCTGTTTTTCATACGATTATACATTGATTTATAGGTATCCCTTTTGCGTGCCGAATCCGAATCCATCCTTAAGATTTTTGCTTCGGGGAAAAGGATTTTCAGGTTCTGCTCTATTTTTTGAGTTCCCGGAGCTCCATAGGTGAAAGAATAGGAACCGCAATGAGGACATTTACGAGGACTGGGAATTGTGTTGCCGCAATAGTGACATTGCATTTCTTCACGGTCACGATGATAACTCATACTGATTTCACAATTCTGGCAGGTTATCAGTTTTCCACATTTCAGGCATTGCATAAAGGAAGAATAACCCCGGCGATTTTGAAAAAGAATAACCTGCTCCTTCCTTTGCAGGCGTTTATCTATTGCCTCTAAAAGGAGGGGAGAAATTAAGCTCTGGTCATATTCATCGCATAAATTTACTACTTGCACATTGGGCAGGCAATAATCCAGGGGACGGTTTTCTATTTTTTGTAATCTATACTTACCCGTTAAGGCATTATGCCAGGATTCCAAAGCGGGAGTGGCGCTGCCTAAAATTACTTGGGCATTTTGCAGCTGAGCTCTCTTAATGGCTAAATCCCTACCTTGATAACGAGGGGTATTTTCCTGTTTGTAAGTTCCCTCATGTTCTTCATCTACAATAATTAAACCCAAATTCGGTAAAGGGGCAAAAACGGCACTGCGGGCTCCAATTACAATTCTCTTCTCTCCGCTTTTAATTTTCTGCCACTGGATTAAACGGTCCTTTTCGGTTAGCTGACTATGCTGAATAGCCAGTATTTGTCCGAAATTACTTTGAAAGCGATCCACCATTTGCGGAGTGAGAGCAATTTCCGGAATGAGAAAGATAACGGTTTTATCGGCAGCTAAATAGCGTTTGATAAGTTCCATATACACTTCCGTTTTTCCGCTGCCGGTGATGCCATAAAGCAGATTTACATTAAAAGTGCCGAAAGCATTGTTAATATCTGCTATGGCTTGAAGTTGAGCATTATTTAGCGCTATCTGTTTCACTTGCGGAAGACCTTCAAAAGAAAGAGATTCGGGATCAAAACGATGCGGTTCAATTTTTATGAATCCCTTTTTTACTAATGCCTTAACTGCACTGTAAGAAATGGTGGAACTGATATTGGACATTGGAAAAGAGTTCTCTTCTTCTTTAATTTGTTCCCATGCCTCCCGCTGTTTTAAGGGAAGGGAATCTTCCGCCACAGGGGGCTGCAAACGAATGATATAATTAACTGTTCGGGGCTTATCCTTATGATTAAGTTTGCGCTCAATTTTAATGAGACCCTGCTCTTCCGCTTCTTCAATTCTTTTATAAAGAGGATAGGAAGAAAGCTCTTTGCGTAAAGTTTTCAGATTGGCATTATCACTTCCGGCAATTGCCTTTTTTAAGGGAAGAAACTGTTCCGGAACTTCCTCCGCCAGCCAAATTACATTTGCTTCCAATTCAGGTTGCAAACGCGAAGGTAACATTGCAAAAAGTGCCCTGCCAATTGAACAATGATAGTAGTTAGCCATCCAGTAACCTAATTGCATCAATTCCTGGCAGAGCACGGGAACTGTATCCAAAACCTCTATAACTGCTTTATAGCTAATGTTTTTAGCGGTTTCAGGCACTGTTTTTCTGCCGCATATACCGGTCCATAAACGGCCTGAAAGATTTACTATTACTCTGGCTCCTTCCCTTATTTCCCCAGGTGAACAATAAACCAGTTCCCTCGGTATTTCTAATGGTAGATGAATGATATAATATTCCATATTGCTACGGTTTTGCCCGGGCTGTAGTTTGTCAACTTCAAAAAGTGGAAAAATCAGCGGGAACGGTCATACCCTTACCCTCCGCTCTTCGTCCTCTGCCCAAAAGCCCCTTAGGGCGACACCGGATGGTTGATCTCCTCGTCAACCCCTTCTTGTGCTTGAACGACGAGGACGTCGTTCTTCCGAATAAAAAAGCTCCAAAGGGCGACATTGGATGGTTGACGTCCTCGTCAACCCCTCGTAAAAATGCGGAAAAAATATCTCTCCGCCCTCCGCCCTAAGGGGCTGTTTCCCGAGATTACTTCATTAACAGCATTTTGCGGATTTGGGTAGAACTTCCCGCTTGGATTTTAGCGAAATAAATTCCGCTGCTTACCGTTCTACCGTTATTATCTTTTCCATCCCAAATTAGCTTGTGTTCTCCGCTGTTTAGTTTACCCTGAAAGAGGTCGCGGACTTTTTGTCCTTTCAGGTTATAAAGAGAAAGTTCCACTTCTCTGGTTGTAATATTAGAGAAGGCAATGGTAGTGGAAGGATTGAAAGGATTGGGATAGATAGATATCCTGGTAACCGGAGCTACAGTTAAATCTTCTGCGCTATCGGGTCTATTGGAGACCTTAATTATGCCGCTATAAGTTCCCGGAGAAGGAGGTACGAAAGTAAAACTGGAGGCATAGTCATAACTGTAAATTTGGTCTGCCAGGTATATTTTTACGCTGTAATTTGCGGGCAGGTTTACCTCGCTAAGATTAAATTCTACGGGTGAATTAGAATAGCAGTCAAGTTTGAAGTGCCAGATTTTCTCCTGAGTAATTGCCTCGGCAAGGGGTTCCTGAAATTCTGCAGAAAGCAGAGGATCACGAAAACCGGTATCTTCTGCTGCTTCTCTGGTTAAATATAATTTCAGGGAAGGAAACGGTTTTACCGGCGCTGCAGGTAAATCCAGATAAAAATCGTAGCCATCAGTAGCAATGGGATTGGTGCCCAAAATGAAGGTATTGCTATCGCTATCTACGGAAGAAGCCGTAACCTGGAATTGCCAGAAATTTTCCGGAGGAGTAATTTCCGGTGCTTCAAAATAGGGGTAAAAATCAATATAAGTATTGAGGGCTTGGTCGCCATAGTATTTAATATAAAATGCCTCAAAGGGCTCAATGGTATCTACTGCCTGAAACATTCCGTTACGATAAACAAATACGGCTCGGGAAACAAGGTTCTGAGCAATCATTTCACTGTAGAGGAACTGATTGGTCTGGATCCGAAACCTTAAATTATGAACAGGATAACGGCAATAATGAGGATTGGCAATAAAATTCCAACCTGGTTCCAAAGGGAAGGAATCCAATTCCGTAGCACAAATATCGGCAGTGGCAGAAAAGAAATTAATCTCCGGAGCGTTAACCCAATAGGCAATGCCAAAAATGAGGTCTTCGTTTTCCAGCCAGGTTCCTTCATTGGTAGGGGTAAAAGCTACTGCCCCGGTGCCGTAAATACTTTCTACCGAGGGTATTAAAGATGGCCAAATAAGGGAGCGCGTTTGCCAGCCGGATTCATTATAGTGTAAAATCATCCGCGGTATAAGACCAAAAGTGTAAGTTGCCGCAAAGGTCTGCAAAAAGCCATCCACAGCATAACAATCAACATAAAAACGGGCATTTTGCATATCTGCAACAGCAGGAACATTATAGCTCCAGCTGCTTTGACTGGCAGGTATATTTCCGGTTAAAAACAAGCTGTCGGTTTCATTTTTAACATATAAATCCAGATGGTCAATCAGAAAACTGTTTTGAGCGCTCCACTGGAAGTTTATATTGGTGCCACCTTGATAAAGATGGTTGTTCTGATTGTTGAGAACTATTTTGGGTTGCAGGTTTCCCCAATACAAAGTCATAGTTCGCACACCCGTATTGGTAACGGTAAATTGATACGGTCCGCTGAATAGATTGTGCCAGGTTCCGTTTCCGGAATCGTAAAGATAAAGTTTTTCGGCACGGCTGAAATTATTGGAGGCAGTTAAATATAGAGGTGTATTCAGTTGTGTAGCATAAATTCTAAGCGTCCAGGTTTTAAGGTCTAAAGCTGGATCATAGCCACTTTTAACTTCGCGGGAAAGAGATGTTCCGCTGGAACTCCAATAAGGTTCCCAAAAACCTGCCCACACATAATTTGGTCCTGAAGGATTTGCTTTAGTTACATCGTAATAAGTATCCTGGCTATCGGAAGCATAAGGATTTTGAGCAAAATAAACAGTATCTGCCAAAGTAGCTGTGGAATTTGTAAGGCACAATGAATGGATAGGTCTAACTGCAGCCGAAACAGGGTAATTATAGAAAAATTCCTGATTATTGTTATTTGTGCAGCTAATCATATAATCCAAATTCTGACCGTTAGTAACATTGTAATCCCAAAAAGTGTAGGTGGTAGCTGTAGTATTAGCTAATAGGGGATTAGACAGATAGGAATCAAGTAAAATATAATCCGATTGGGATGAAACTTTCCGGTAAACCTTGTAACCCAGATTATTGGTTTGTCCTGAAACACCCCAATAAAGACGCACAGCATTATCCAAACCGTGAGCCATAAAAGAATAGATATTGGCTGGAGCAGGAACAGTAGTAACTTCATTGGAAAGTAGCGAATAATTGCCGTTTTTATCCTTAGCTCTAATTTTAAAGTAATAGCTGTTCTGATAGCTCAAGCCGGAAATTGTAGCAGTTTCACAATTGGGAGAAGCCAGCACTGCATTATTGTTGCGATCATAAACTGTATAGTTATCATTGCCGATAGGAGTTGTGGCATAGAGCACTTCAAAAGTATCAAAATCGTAGCAATCAACAGGTCGCCAGCTTAAAGATATGGAATATAAAGATTGATTTTGAATAGCTAAACCTGCAGGAGTAGGAGGCGTTAAACCGTCATCCATTGCGAACATATCATCCAAAACGCTATTCAGATCATAAATCCAACGCAGATAGTATAGATTGAAGTTATCAAAAAGATGGTCAAAATTCCAGCGCTGCAATGCTTCATTCCAGCCGTAAAACCATTTATAGGTGTTTTCGGTTAATTCATAAGAATTGGGTAATTCATCCATCTCTGCATGTAAAAAAGGATCATACACATCATAGTCAGTAGTTCCACTTTGCGTATATAGCATTTGATAGTTTTGAGAATAGGCAGGTAAATCAATATTGTTATTTACGGCGTAGTTATTTTCTCCGTCATCAAAGGTAAAAGGATATATACCATAATTTACTCCATAAAAATCGTTAAGAGTAACCTCTTGATGAAAACCTACGGTATTTGCCGGAATCATTATATGGTGACCTTTATTGATCATATCCAGTTTACGGCTGGAAAGGTCTCTAATAGGTAAATTAGGACAGAGGCGATTATAACCGGCTGAAATTTGAACATTAGGATAATAGGGATGAAAATTCCAGTCGTAACTATGAATTTGAGGGGAAAATTCCCTAAAACTAAATACCGCTCTAAGCTGATCGGCAAATTGCTTATAACAAACATTGAAAGGATGATTAGCTGTGCGGGTAGGATCAGATAGGGATTTGGAATTGGTATAAGTGCCTGAATTTGTCCATTTAACTTCTCTGCCTGCACCATTGATCAGTAAAAATTGCCCATCCCAAATTTGAAATGCTTCCCAAGCAAAAGCCGGAGTAGGAAAATCATCACAAGGATGAGGAACGGTTACAATAATGGGTCTGCTGCCCGCAGGATTGTATAGATATAAACCCCAACCGTAAGCAAAAGCACCGCTTTCATCATCATAAGTATCAGTTGTCCCATTATCATCATAAAATTCAGCATTGGGAATTTCGCGCAACATTCTATAGGAGATGCCACTATCTGTATCGTTAAAAATAACTACCTGATAGGGGAAACCTGCTGCATCAATAGCTGCCTGGGCTTCATCAAAAGAAGCTGCTAAAAATAAGCTCACAATATTACCCCATGTAGTCAGCTGTTCAGTTGTAGGAATTACAAAATCCCCGAATCCGTTGGTCTGGTTATCATAAGGTGCATAAGTATTATAGCCGTTTATAACCACCCCTTCCGCCAAATGAGAAATCCAATTGTCATAAGCGCAATTGGGTTCGTGCCCATATAGGAAATGCTTTAAGGAAGCGGTTTCCTGAATTACTGCTGCTAAAGGTAAAACCAGCAGCAAGCTAAATATTATCATCCAATACCTTTTCATCTGAACTCCTGATTTCTTAGGTTCTGCAAATTTCTAAAATGCATTCATTGAGCGGTTTCAAATTTAGTCAAGAACAATATGCAGGTAGGGCGAAACCTGCTTCCGGAAAAAACGACATCCTCGTCCGGAAAAACGACGTCCCCGTCGTTTTTATAAATATTTTAATCCTTGGTTGACGAGGACGTCAACCTTCCGAAAGAACGACATCCTTGTCGTTTTACTAATATGGTTGACCAGGAGGTCAACCTTCCGAAAGCGCGAAACCTCCTTCCGGAAAGACAACATCCCCTTCCGGAAAAACGACATCCTCGTCGTTTTTATAAATATCTTTATCCGTGGTTGACGGGGACGTCAACCTTCCGTAAAAAACGAGGTCAACCTTCCGTAAAAAACGATGTCAACCTTCCGCAAGAACGAAACCTCCTTCCGAAAGAACAGCATCTTCTTTCAATCAATATTTTAGCAGTCGGATTGCAGGACTGCTAAAAACACTTGACAAAAAGCCAGGATTGATTATTTTATCTCCAGAACACAATGAATAAACAATAAGGAGATTAAACATAATGGCAGACAAGAAACCTAAAGAAAAGGGAAGCTTAAGCATTCATACCGAAAACATCTTCCCGATAATCAAGAAATGGCTCTATTCACAGCACGATATTTTCCTGCGGGAACTTATTTCCAATTCCGTGGATGCTATTTCCAAACGCAAATATGCCGATCCCAACTTCAAAGAAGAAGAGATGAAAGTGGAAGTGAAACTGGATAAAGGCAAAAAGACCATAGAAGTGATAGATAGCGGTATCGGAATGACTGCTGAAGAAATAAAGAAATACATCAATCAGATTGCTTTTTCGGGTGCCGAAGATTTTATTAATAAGTATAAGGACATCCAGAGCAATATGATCGGGCACTTTGGACTGGGCTTTTATTCGGCTTTTATGGTTGCCGATAAAGTGACTATTGATTCTCTTTCCTTTACCGAAGGCAGCGAACCGGCATACTGGGAATGTGATGGCAGCACGGAATACATTATGAGTAAAGGCAAACGCAAAGAAGCTGGGACTACGATTACGGTTTATCTGAATGAAGAAAATGCGGAATATGCTGAAGCCGATAAAATTAGGGAAATTCTGGAGCGCTATTGCAACTTTATGCCCTATCCGATTATGTTTGAAGGCAAACAGGTAAATCAGAAAGAAGCGCTTTGGAATCGTAAACCCACCGAAGTGAAAGAGGAAGAATACATAGAGTTTTACAAGAATGTGTTTCACGATTATATGGATCCTGTGTTCTGGATTCATCTGAATGTGGATTTTCCTTTCAACCTGAAAGGGATATTGTATTTTCCCAAGCTGCGTAATGAGCCCGATTTCTTCAAAGGGGAAGTGAAACTATTTTGCAATAATGTGTTTGTAGCGGATAATCTGGAAGACCTTATTCCGGAATTTCTGCTGCTTTTGAAAGGTGGCATAGATATTCCCGATATTCCGCTTAATGTTTCTCGCAGTTTTTTACAGAACGATGCTCAGGTGAAAAAAATCAGCCAGTATATCGTGAAAAAGGTCTCTGACCATTTTAATAATACTTTCAAAGAAGACCGCAAAAAATATGAAAGTTACTGGGAAGATATTAGTGCCTTTATCAAATTCGGTTTACTGAAAGATGAGGGCTTCTTTGAGGCAATGAAGGATATCATTATCTTCAAATCCGCCAGCGGTGACTATGTAACTATTGAAGAATACAAAGCCCGCAATAAAAGCGAAGACGATAAAACAAAGATTTGGTACGCAGCCAGCGAAGATACTCAGGTAAGCTATTTGAACTTAATGAAAGAACAGGGAATTGAAGTTGTTTTTCAAAACAGCCCTCTGGATACCCATCTCTATCAACAGCTGGAAAGCAAACTGGATAAAGTGGAATTTGTGCGGATAGACAGCGAAGTGAATGACCTCCTGGTAAATAAAGAAGGGGTTGCAGGGGACTCTGAAGAAGAACTGAAGGAACTATTTTACAGAGCATTAGACCAAAAAGTTGAGGCAAGTTTCAGCAAAGATAGTTATGCCGATTATGTGAAGAAATTCCCGCAGGCAGCAACTCTTTTAAGCCCCTATCTAATTCAAAAAGATGAGCAGACCATCATCAAACCCTTTGAGCTGCCTGAAAATGTGCGTAAAGAACTGGGCACTGAAGCAATGCAAGCTCTTGAAGCTAATGCTTTTACCGATATTAAAGTGGAAGTGAAAAGCTTGAAAAGCCAGGAAATACCTTCAATGATTGTGTTTAGTGAATATATGCGGCGCTGGCATGATATGGATTTGCTAACTCACCAAAACTCCTCCTCCGATATGCTGAAATACCATACATTAGTAGTAAATCGCGATAATCCTATTATCAAAAAGATTCTCACATTACACGAACAGGGAAAAGAAGATGTAGTTAAAACCCTTTGCTCCTATATTCACGACCTTTCTCTATTGGAGCAGAAACCTTTCAGTGGCAAAGAATTAAAGAGTTTTATTGGCAAAGCCAATCAGGTGCTTAGTTACTTAAGCGAATAAAAAAAATTGCAGGGTTTAAAAAACCCGAAGGTATAAACTACAGGGACTTTTATAAAAAAAACAGTCCCTGTATTTTTTTCCCCTTAAGAGGTGAATATGAAAAAAGCGTATCTTATTCTTTGCCTGATGTTTTGCCTAAGTATCAGCTTAGTGGCACAAACAGATTTTTACGATATCAATACCGTGAACACAATTCAGTTATTTTTCACGCAATCCAATTGGGATCAAATTCTTGACCAGCTTTATGCGGCAGGAGAAGAACGGTTGGTGGGCACAGCAATTATCAACGGAGTTACTTATGATAGTGTAGGAGTGCGTTATAAAGGCAATAGTTCCTACAGTGCAAATCGCAATAAAAACCCTTTCAATATTAAGGTGGATCATATTATTGAAGACCAGCTGATTGACGGAAAATATGGAACAATTAAGCTTGCCAACGGTTTTTCCGATCCTTCTTTTGTGCGGGAAACCCTTTCCTACGAAATTGCCCGAAAATATATGCCTGCCTGCAAAGCCAATTATGCTAATGTTTGGGTGAATAATGTCCTCATTGGTGTTTATACTTCCGTGGAAGATGTGGACAGCAATTTTATGGCAGAACATTTTCATACTTCTGGCAAGCCACGTTTTAAGTGTGATACCAATACTATGGCAACTGTAACCGTTTGGGGTTACTTGGGAGCTGATTCTACTGCCTATATGCAATATTACGGTTTGGAATCAGATTACGGCTGGAATACTTTAATCAACTTTACTAATACCCTGCAAAACAACTATGCTAACATAAGCCAGGTGATGAATGTGGATCAGAATTTATGGATGTGTGCTTTTGATAATCTCTTGGTAAATTTGGATTCACCCATCAATGTCTTTCATAATTTCTATCTTTTTGCCGATGCCGATAACAGAATAAATCCTCTGCTATGGGATTTGAATATGTCTTTTGGCGGCTTTCAAGGTGGTTCCGTTTCCGGTATGCAAAATCTTGATCCCTTGCGCAATGTGAATAGCAGCACTTTTCTCCTGCTCAAGAATGTATTAGTAAATCCTCGTTACAAAAAGATGTATCTTGCTCATATACGCACAATGATAGAAGAGAACTTTTCTAATGGCTGGTATGCAACCAGGGCAGCTGAATTGCAAAGTATTTGCGGTCCCTCTGTGCAAAACGATCCTAATTACTTTTATACTTATGCCAATTTTCAAGCAAACTTGAATAATCAGGTGGGAGGTGGTTCAGGAGGTCCCGGAGGTGGACAAACCGTTCCTGGAATTACTCAACTGATGAATGCTCGGGCTACCTATCTTTTAAGTAATACCAATTTTGCCGGAACTGTCCCTACAATGACGGTGCAAAATTATTCTCCTGCCAATCCTGAGCCGGGCTCAACAATGCAATTTACTGCTACTTTTACCAATGCTACTTATGCTCAGTTGGGTTTTAAACAGGACATAGCTCACAAATATACCTATTATCAAATGTATGATGATGGAGCTCATTCCGATGGTGCTGCTAATGATGGTGTGTTTGGAATTAGTGTTCCTGTCACTTATGGTGATATCAATTATTTTTTCTGGGCAGAAAATACTTCGCAGGGGATGTTCTTTCCTGCGGGAGCAGAACACGAATATTACACAATTCCGGTTGCCGGTTTTACGGGGGAACTTTTTATCAACGAAATTATGGCAAAAAATGCCTCTTATACCGATCCGAATGGCGAATTTGATGACTGGGTGGAAATTTACAATCCCAATGATTATGCAGTTGACCTTGGCGGGATGTATATGACCGATAGCCATTACAGCAATGGAATAAGTGCCTGGACACAAATTCCGACAACTAATCCTGATGTTACAACTATTCCTCCGCATAGTTATAAAATTGTGTGGTTTGATGAAGACCTTGATCAGGGTCCTTTGCATATCAATGATAAACTCGGAGGCGGAGCAGACGCTGTTTATTTAATTGATACGGATGGGATTACAGTTATTGATAGTTATATCTGGACTGAGGCAGCTGATTTAAATGTAGATGACAGGTCTATTGGCAGATTACCTGATGGCAGCGATAACTGGATTTTATTTGGAGCGGGACAAACCAATCCCTGCACTCCCGGCGCTTCCAATCAGGGAACTGTAAACACGCTTCCCATTATTGAAAATATTGCTTATAGCCCTCTTATTACAGATGAAAACAGCATTATAACCGTTTCCACCAGTGTTAGTGACAGTGATGGAACTATAAGTAGCGTGCAATTATTGTATGGCATTTCCGACTGGACTTTGAACACTGTGGCAATGAGTTTAAACCAAAACAGCTACACTGCCCAAATCGGATCTTTTGCTTTGGGCTCTATTATTAAATACCGGATTCAAGCAACCGATAATGCCTCAGGGATAACTCAGTCACCTGTCTATTCAATACTGATTGGATATACTGCTCCAGTTCTATATATTAATGAATTGATGCCTTCCAATGCTACAACCGTTATGGATGAAAACAGCGAATATGAGGATTGGATAGAAATATATAATCCCAATGATTTTGCAGTTGATTTAGCGGGCTATTATTTGACGGATGATCATTATCCCGATACCGGAACTTCTTTAACTCAAATTCCTGCCGGTTTTTCCGAGACCATCATTCCTGCCCACAGCTATAAAATAATCTGGTTTGACGAAGACCTTGACCAGAGTCCTTTGCATATCAATACGAAATTGAGCACAACAGCTGATGCTGTATATTTATTAGCTCCGGATATGTTAACCGTAGTTGATCATATTGCCTGGAGCGAAGATTTGGCTTTAGGCAGTGATATTTCTTATGGCAGATATCCTGATGGGAGTGAGAATTGGATACAGTTCGGAGTTGATTTTGAACATCCCGTAACGGCAGGAACAAGCAATAATCCTGTGTCCAATAACGATAACAACATTACTCCGGTAGTGATCAGTTTGGATGTTTGGCCTAATCCTGTAAGAGATGTTCTGAACATCAATCTGAAAGGTGCCTCCGATAAATATAGAGTGAAAGTATATAATCTTAAAGGTCAGTTAGTTGCGGATTACTATACTGCCCAAGGCGGTAAAAATGAATGGAACCTGAAAGATAAACACAGCAACAGAATCAGCAGTGGAATCTATCTTGTCCGCACGCAATATGCGGGCAAACAATTCAGTAAAAAAATCTGTATCATCCAATAAGGAGTAAAAATGAAAAAGTTCTTGTTCATAGCATTCATCCTGATGTGGGCTGCATTAAATGCTACCGTTATTTCTTCCTGGACTTTTGAAAATACACTTTTACCTTCAACAGGTAGTGGAACTGTTTCTTTAATCGGAGGAGTTACGGATGATGGTTTCAATACCGGTTATAGTGGAGGACTGGGTTGGAGTACTACATCTTATCCTGCTCAGGGAACTAATAATATGACGGCAGGAATAATGATTGAGCTCTCTACCCAGAATTTTCAAAATATAACTATCAGTTGGGAGCTTCGGCATAGCAATAAGTCCGCTAATAGAGCAGTCCTGTTTTATACTTTGGATAGAACCGCAGCTGAACCGGTTTGGATTCAGGCAGGGGTTTACGATGCTACCGGTGGTGACAGCTGGTTTCCCAATTCTTTTGATGCGAATTCTATTGCCGGGATAAATAATAATCCTAATCTTGCTTTTAAGCTTGTTTCCGCTTTTGCCAATTCAGAGAATACTCTTTATATGCCTTCCGATCCCACAAAGGTTTACGATGGCGGCAAATGGCGTTTTGACGATATTATTATTTCAGGAACTTCTGCTGCTCCTTATGTGCAAATAACTTCAGAGTTGCAACCTTTTTATGCTATGGTGGGAGATGTTTCCCCGGTTCAGACCTATCAGATAACTGCTACTAACTTAACCGGAAATCTAATTGTTACAACTCCTCAATATTTTTACCTGCGTTTGTTTGATACCGATTCCTTCGTTTCTTCTTTAGAGCTTATTCCTCGTAATGGTTGCTTTGATAGACAGATACAAGTGGTTTTTCAGCCAACCGTAAGCGGCAATTTTAATGGCAGTATTTTACATAACGGAGGCGGAATTACTTCTCAACTGATTGAAGTTAGCGGTTCCACCATTTTCCCCGAGCCGACAAATTATCCCGTTTCTTTATCTGCCTCTGGAATAAACTATTATCAGGCATATCTGAATTGGACAGATGCCACAGGGGCAATTTTACCGGCTGGTTATCTGATTAAAGGTAGTGAAAACGGCTTTTCAGATATTGCAGACCCCATTGATGGCATTCCTGAAAGCGATGCAGAGCTTAGTAAAAATGTCAGTTATAGCGTTCAGACCCAGCTATTTTATGGATTAAAAGAAAATCAGGCATATTATTTTAAGATTTTTCCCTATACCAATAGCGGAGACAACATTGACTACAAAGTTGATACTAACGTACCTTCTGTTCAATGGACAACCCCTACAGGACCCGTTGGTTCTGTTTTACTCCCGGGAGATTTAGCGTTTGTAGAATATGCTACCGATTCCCCTGACCGTTTCAGTTTCGTGCTTTTGAAGGATATTTTGGAAAACACTAAAATATGCTTTACCGATAAAGCGTGGACGGGAACCGCTTTTACGGCAAATGAAGCCCTCTATGAATGGAGAGGAGTAGGACGCACTTATGCTACAGGAGAAGTTATTCATCTGGTTGAAGGGCAAACCTTTACCAATGAAGGTATCCATAGTCCCGGTGTAGAAGGTCTTTCCAACGACGGTGAACAAATTATTGCCTTCCAGGGAACCATAAACGAGCCCTCTTTCATTGCAGCTATTTCTTCTACCGGATGGTTAACAGAGGGAACAGTAAGTAACAATAGTTCCTACCTTCCTTCCGTTTTAACCTTGGGAGTAAATGCTTTAGGTTTTGCCACCGAAGTGGATGATGGTGTCTATAATGGTGCTACCACAGGTTCCGTTGCTGAAATAAGAACTGCTCTTAATAATCCAGATAATTGGAACAGAGCGGGGAACTTGAACAACATCATTTTTCCGAACTGGAATTTTGTATTAAATGCCCTGGTTATTCCGGAACCGCTGATTACCCAAATCAGTAGCACTACGATTAGGATTTCCTGGCAACCGGTATCCGGAGCTACGCATTACAATGTCTATAAATCTACATTACCGTATGCCAGTTTTCCGCAGGACTGGGTTTTGGCAGCGGATAATGTCACTGGACTATTTTGGGAAACGACCGAAATTACTAATCCGAGACAGTTCTATCGCATTATGGCAGCTAACTGATTTATGCTTTTATCTTGCTTTGCCGGCTGGGATGTCCTTCCAGCCGGCAAATTATATTTAGGCGTGATAAATTCCAATTTGAGCAACTTCCGGTAATAATATGCATTTCATATTGAAAAGACATAAAAGGAAAATAAGGTTTAGCAGGTTGAAAAGGTTTAGAGGGTTGATATCCAAAAATGGCTGCTAAACCCTTCGCTCTAAATGTGTCACTCTAAGGAGCTTTTTGTTCAGGAAGAACGACGTCCTCGTCGTTCAAGCACAAGAAGAGGTTGACCAGGAGGTCAACCATCCGATCTCGCCCTAAGGGGCTTTCAGGATGCGGGAAAAGGATAAAAAATATTGTAGCTTACACTAAACGAGGGGCTTACGCTACCATCGCTATCATTGTGTCGTCCTAAAGGGCTTTTATTTTTGTTCATATAATCATCATCTATAACAATAAGTCCTCTAAATCCTTAAATCCTGAAATCCTTGTTTCTAAAATGCCAAATTTGTAAAACCTGTAAATCTGCGTGAAAATAAATCTAAGATTATTGCATATAAAACTACAAACAATGCCCTTCAATTATGTTATCAAAAATTCAGAAGACACGCAATAACTTTTGCAGTGCAACATTTTTCAAATGTAACAATCGCTTTTCTAATAAAATCCCCATATTTTGTCTAATTCCTTCCTTGCTTGAGGACATTAATTTAGCGTTTAACATCCCTTAATCAAGCGTTAATAATTAACGCTTGATTAAGGTTTGATTAACACTTGATTGACGCTTATAGCTAAGGGCGAAAAGCGCAGCTGGCATCCGATATGCTGTCTATTAAAGTAGCAAATACTTAAGAATAGATAAATACCTATTGCATTTAATATCATTATAGAGAGGATATCAGCATTGTTGTAATATTCATACAATCCAATGGGATTTCTTATTTGAATATTACTCTACAATAGCCATAAATTAGAGAGATAATATGCTTGCTCTTAATTGATAAATTGTATTATTAATATTAACTAAGTGGTTTTCATCTGAGGGAACAGGATAACTTCCTTGATGGAGTCGTTTTCCGTTAGCAGCATAACTAAGCGGTCTATACCGATTCCCTGACCCCCCATTGGAGGCATTCCGTATTCCAGCGCTTCCAAAAAATCCTCATCCACAACATTGGCATCGTCAATTCCCAAAGCGCGCAGTTTTGCCTGTTCTTCCAAACGCGCTCTTTGTTCTAAAGGGTCATTCAATTCACTGAAGGCATTGGCAAATTCCCCGCCTGCAATATACAGTTCAAAACGGTCTGCAACAAAGGGATTTTCGGGTTTTGCCTTTGCCAGAGGAGAAACCTCTTTGGGAAAATCGCAAACAAAGGTTGGCTGAATTAGCGTTTCTTCAATAAATTCTTCAAAAAGCAGAGCAATCAGTTTCCCTTTTTCTGAGCCGGCAGGAATCTCTAATCCCTTGTCTTTACAGACAGAGGCAAGCTCCTCTAAGCTGATGCTCATAACATCCTGCCCCAGATATTCACTAACCAGATCGGGTAACGATGCTCTTTTCCATTTTCCGCTTAAGCAAACCTGGTGCTGATGATAAATGAAAGTATCCTTGCCGATTACATCCATTGCCAAATGCTTAATCAGCTCTTCAGCGATATCCATCATACCCTGCAAATCGGAATATGCTTCGTAAAACTCAATCATCGTAAATTCCGGATTATGAGTTCTATCCATCCCTTCATTGCGAAAATCCTTGCCCAGCTCGTAAACACGCTCAAATCCACCTACAATTAAGCGTTTTAAATAAAGCTCCGTAGCAATTCTTAAATATAAATCCATATCCAGAGTATTATGATGAGTAATAAAAGGTCGGGCATTAGCACCTCCGTAAAGTGGTTGCAAAATAGGGGTTTCCACTTCAATATAACCGTGACTATCCATAAAATTGCGAATAGCGGTTATAATTTTGGCGCGCAGAGCAAAGACCTTTCTATGTTCAGGATTGAGCAAAAGATCAAGATAGCGTTTACGATAGCGCAATTCAATATCGGAAAATTCATCGTAACGAATAGTTTTGCCGTCAACAATCTTTTCTTTAACTGCCGGCAGAGGTCTGATATTTTTGGAAAGAAGCGTTATTTGACTGCATTTTAAAGAATACTCACCTGTCTGGGTGAAAAATGGTTTTCCCGTTGCCTGAATAAAATCGCCGGCATCACAGAGCTTAAAAAGTTCGTAATTTTCTTCGCCAATAGTATTTTGAGCCACATAAAGCTGAATTTTTCCGGAACTATCTTCCAGATCGCCAAAACCGATTTTTCCCTGTCGGCGCATAGCTGTTAAACGACCGGTTATAGTAACTTCTTCATTTTTTTGCAGGCACTCTTCTTTATCTGCCAAAAGAGAAGATATATAATTAGTTCGGAGGGATTTTACAGGATAGGGATCAATCCCCAGCGCTTTGATTTTTGCCAGTTTTTCTTTACGCAACTGGATAAACTGATTGGATTTGGAGAGCATTACGGCTGTTTATAAATCTTTAAAGGGATTATCTGTTACAGGATTCACTTTTTGGCTGGCATACTTGCGCCAATCCTCATCATTACGATTTCTTCCACCCCGGCGCTGATTTGAGCTATGAGGTCTATCGTTATGCTGTTCTCTATGATTATGTTCTTCAGAACGGGCACGCTCTTCAGCAATTTCCATCGGTGTGCGGTCTGTATAATCCAAAGTAATTCTGTGATTATCTTTATCTATGGCAGTCACCATTAAAGTTATGGGATCGCCTGATTGAAAACTATCGCTTTTCCGGACTCTGGATTTAGGTAAAAGCCCTGTAATACCTTCACTGATAGTAACAAAAACGCCAAAATTGGTGGAACTTTCTACAATTCCTTCAAAAGGATTTTCCAGCTGTACAATTTCGTCAATTTTATCCCAAGGGTCTTCTTCCAAGGCCTTCAAGGAAAGGGATATTTTGCGGGTATCTTCATCTATGCGAAGAATTTGCACCTGCACCCAGTCCCCTTCTTTTACAATTTCCCGCGGATGAGATATTTGGCGATTGCGGCTCATTTCAGAAACAGGTATCAGCCCTTCCACCCCGGGTTTAAGTTCTGCAAATGCTCCAAAATTATGTAAACGCAGAACCCGACAATTAATAATATCGCCTTCGTGCAGTTCTTTCAATGCCTGTTCAAAAGGATTTTCTAAAAGCGCTTTGCGGGACAGGGCAATTTTTTCTCCCTTAATATCCAGAATTTTAACTTCAATTTCCTGCCCTTTTTTCAGCTCGTCCTGCGGTTTAACTATATGCTGCCAGGAAATTTCCGAAATATGTAACAAACCCTCAATGCCATCTAAATCTACAAAAGCGCCAAAAGTGGTCATCCGCAAGACCTTGCCGGTAACAACATCCCCTACATTCAGTTTGGCTAAAGCTGCTTCTTTTCTTTCCTGCTCCTGCATTTCTTCAAGCTGCCGATGCGAAACAACAATCCGACGGCAATTTTCGGAACATTCTATTACCAGAAAATCCATCGTTTTGCCTATATATTGAGCAGTATCTTCTGAGGACCTTTGAGATACTTGAGAAACGGGACAAAATGCCTTTGCTCCTAAAATATCAACATTAAAGCCACCCTTGGTAGGAGTAAATATCTTTCCCTGCACGGGAATTTTCTTTTCGTATGCCTCAAGGATTGACTGCTTATCTACATATTGCTTGGTTAAACTTTTAGCTATAACATAGCCATTTTCATTCTGGTCAACAACATAACCTTTTAAGCTGTCTCCCACTTTGTAAGATAGAACTCCACTGGCGTTGGAAAATTCTCCGATTTCGGCATAAGCATCATATTTGCCGCCCAAATTCAAAATTAAATATTGGTCGCTGATACTTACAATAGGGGCTTCAATAACATCGCCCTTTTTAATTTCAGCCGTGTTTTGAAAGGATTCTTCCAACATCCGCAGATATTCATCCTTCATTTCTCTCATAGCAGCTTTGCTGCTGGTAGTATGTAACTTATCTGACATAAGATTCTCCTAAAGGCAATTCAGAAAGACCAACTTTCCTGTTGCCTTCTTTTTGTAAAGGTTTTTATTCCTCAGCTTCTTTTAATTGTAAAAATAAGTGTCTGTTAGCTAATTAAGACCCCTGTTATAAACCTCTGTAAATCCTAATAATTCAGTTGCCCTATTTCAGATTGTATATCTGCGACTGAGTTACCTGAAGTTCTTGATAAAAAACTCCTTATCTTGTGGCAAAAAAGAATACTAAATCTGTTTTTATTTGACAATTATCATAGGATCTGAAAATGATGCTTTTCATAAGTTAAAGCGGGTTATTTAAACCGAAGAGCCAGATAAATGGCTAAAGGATTGACTATGGCAAACGATATTGAACTGCTGGATGAAATTCTGGCTAAGTATCAAGGCAAAAAGGGGTCTTTAATTCCGTTATTACAAGAAACGCAGAATACCCTGGGTTTTTTATCCCGGGAAACAATGGCTTACATAGCGGAAAAAATGCATATTCCGGCAGCTGAGATTTTTGGTGTAGCTACCTTTTATTCAATGTTTCGTTTAAAACCACAGGGAAAACATCTTATTCGTGTTTGTAAAGGAACTGCTTGTCATGTTTCCGATGCGGATGGCATAAAAAAAGCCGTGATGGATGCATTACAGCTTTCCGAAGAGGAAAATACAACTGCCGATATGCAGTTTACTGTAATGGAAGTTGCCTGCCTGGGTTGCTGTTCTTTATCTCCGGTAATTATGATAGACGGAAGAACTTATGGTAAATTAACGCCGGGGGCAATTCCTGCTGTTCTGAAACAATATGAAACCGAGGATACTTTATGAATAATATAATCGTAAAAGTTGGTTTGGCAAGTTGTGGTGTTGCAGCTGGTGCCAAAGAAGTATATAATGCCCTGGAACAATATCTTGAAAATAATCCAAGACCTGTTACTCTAAAAAAGACAGCGTGCATTGGAATGTGTTTTGAGGAGCCAATTGTGCAATTTGAGGGCTCCGAACTTGGTTCTATTCATATCGGTAGAGCTAATCCGGAAACCATAATTCAAATACTGGAGGACTATATAGCCGGAAAAGCACCTGCCGAAAATATCATTTTAGCTGAAAAGATAAGCGGTAAGCATAATGCTCTTTTGGCAAATCAGCAAAGAATCGTTTTACGCAATTGCGGAATTATAGACCCGGAATGCCTTGAGGATTATGAAGCCGGAGATGGTTATAAAGCACTGCAAAAAGCACTGCAAATGGAAAGAACAGCCATCATTGAAGAAATTAAAAAATCCGGTTTAAGAGGAAGAGGTGGAGCTGGTTTTCCTACAGGGCTGAAATGGCAATTTTGTGCCTCTGAAAATTCGGATAAGAAATATGTAATTTGTAACGCTGATGAAGGAGACCCCGGTGCTTTTATGGACCGCAGTACTCTGGAAGGTGACCCCCATTCTGTAATTGAAGGTATGACTATTGGTGCTTATGCCATTGGAGCTAACGAGGGCTATATTTACTGTCGTGCAGAATATCCTATGGCTTTGGAACATTTGAAAACAGCTATTTCTGCCGCCGAAGAAAAGGGTTATCTGGGAAAAAACATTCTGGGCAGCTCCTTCAGTTTTGATTTACATATCAAAGAAGGAGCCGGTGCTTTCGTTTGCGGAGAAGAAACTGCTTTAATGCAATCCATTGAAGGAAAAAGAGGTATGCCAACTCTACGCCCTCCGTATCCTGCAGCAAAAGGACTTTGGGGCAAACCAACAAACATCAATAATGTAGAGACCTGGGCAAATATTCCCTGGATAATTATGCACGGGGCACAGGAATTCAGGAAATACGGAACGGAAAAATCACCCGGAACCAAGGTCTTTGCCTTAGCCGGAAAAATTGCCGGTAGCGGTTTAATTGAAGTTCCCATGGGAATTACATTGCAGGATATTATCTACAATGTCGGAGGAGGAATGAAGACCTCCAAACCCTTTAAAGCAGTCCAAATGGGAGGTCCTTCCGGGGGCTGTATTCCTGCTGAAAAACTTGATACTATAGTTGATTATGATTCTATTACGGCAACAGGTGCAATTATGGGTTCCGGAGGTATGGTGGTAATGGATACAGGAACCTGTATGGTTGATGTAGCCAGGTTTTTCCTTAATTTTACCCAAAACGAATCCTGCGGCAAATGCACTTTTTGCCGCATTGGTACAAAACGGATGCTGGAAATTTTAACCCGCATTACTGAAGGGAAAGGTGAATTGCAAGACATTGAAAAACTGGAAGAACTGGCAGTAAATATTATCAAGGGTTCTCTTTGTGGTTTGGGTCAAACAGCTCCCAATCCGGTTTTAACTACTTTACGCTATTTTAAGGATGAATATTTGGCTCATATTGTAGATAAACACTGTCCCGCAGGTGTTTGCAATGCTCTCATAACCTATAAAATAAATCCCGAAAAATGTATCGGCTGCACTCTTTGTGCCCGAAAATGTCCTGTTTCCTGCATTTCCGGACAAGTAAAACAAGTTCATACTATAGACCAAAGCAAGTGTACTAAATGTGGAACCTGTTTCCAGGTATGCAAGTTTGATGCCGTAACTAAAGAATAGGAGTTTAGGCAATGATAAATGTAAGTTTAAACGGAAAACCAGTGAAAGCAGAGCCCGGAATTACTATTTTAGAACTCTGCAAACAGAATAAGATAGATATTCCTACTTTATGTAACGATGAAGAATTAAATCCTTATGGTTCCTGCTGGGTTTGTTTGGTAGAAGTAAAAGGCAGAAAGGGTTTTGTAACATCCTGCGGAACTATTATTGCAGAAGGAATGGAAATTATAACCGATAGCGAGTCCATTCACACAGCTCGTAAAATGGCTTTGGAATTACTTATTTCCAATCACTATGCGGATTGCATTGCTCCCTGCACAATTGCCTGTCCTGACCAGGTTGATATTCAGACCTATATATCTTTAATAGCCAATGGCAAATATCATGAGGCAGTGAAAGTTATTAAAGAGAAACTCCCAATGCCTCTATCTATTGGAAGGATATGTCCTGCCTTTTGTGAAAAAGAATGCCGCAGACAAATAGTAGATGAAAGCATTGCTATCAGGCAGCTGAAAAGATATGCTGCCGATGTGGATAACGAAGATGTATGGAATTATGTTCCTGAAAAGTTACCTTCCAAAAACAAGAAAGTTGCCATTATCGGAGCCGGACCCAGCGGACTTACCTGTGGCTATTATCTTTCCCACCTGGGCTATGAAGTTCATATTTATGAGGCAGCTCCTAAGGCAGGGGGTTGGTTGCGTTATGGGATTCCGGAATTTCGGCTTCCCAAAGATATTCTGGATGCGGAAATAGAGCTTATTTGCACCAATGGAATGCAGATTGAATATAATCAACAACTGGGCAAAGATGTCTTTTTACAAGACCTGGCAAATGATTTTGCTGCAGTGTATCTTGCCCTCGGAGCTCAAAAAGCAGTGCCAATGCCGGTTAAAGGTAGTGATTTGGAAGGTTGTTTTTTAGGGGTTGATTTCCTGAAAGCACACGCTTTAGGCAATTCTCCTGATTTAGGATTTAAAGTAGCCATCGTTGGAGGTGGAAATACTGCTGTTGATTGTGCCCGAACTGCTGTTAGAAAAGGTTGTGAAGTTGCTGTTATTTATAGAAGAACCAAAGCTGAAATGCCTGCCGAGCCAAGCGAGGTCTTTGCCTGTGAACAGGAAGGCGTGAAATTTTACTACCTTGCCAATCCTGTAGAATATATAGGTAAAGGTGGACATCTAACCAGCGTAATTATTGAAAAAATGCGTTTAGGAGAACCCGATAAAAGCGGAAGAAGAAGACCTGAACCAACCGGTGAATTTTTTGAACTGCCTTTTGACAGTATTATTGCTGCTATTTCTCAGGTTCCTGAGGTGGATATCTTTACGGAAGAGAAAAACTATGTAGCAGATAAAATATTGCCCATTTCGCGTTGGCAAACAGCTATTGTGGATGAATCAACTATGTTTACCGGCTTGGGAAATGTGTTTGCCGGAGGCGATTTTAGAAGAGGTGCTGCAACAGCTATTGAGGCAATTGCTGATGGAAGAATTGCCGCAACCGCTATAGACAGATTTTTGGAAACAGGAGAAATAACTGCTGAACTTATCCCTTTTGACAGTAAAAAAGCTAACACAGTGAAAGAAATCAGCCCTGAAGAGTTTTCTATTTATGAAAAAATAGAGCGACGGGAGATGCCGGAACTGCCTGTTGAAGAAGCAAAAATCAGTTTTAAAGAAGTGGAGCTTGGTTTTTCGGAAACAGCTGCCGTAAGTGAAGCAAAACGCTGTCTGGAATGTGGTTGTTTTGTGAATGAGACCTGTTTCCTGCGTAAATATTGCACTGATTATTTAGTTAATCCTGCTCAATTTTTAGGGGATAAAAATAAACATCCGATTGACTACACTCATCCTTTCATCGTTCGGGATGCCAATAAGTGTATTTATTGCGGACGCTGTATCAGAACCTGTGCCGAAATTCAGGGTCCGGCTGTTTTGGGCTATATTTATAGAGGTTTTGCCACTCTCGTAGCTCCAGAATTTGGGGATTCGTTAACAAAGACAAGCTGTCTTTCCTGTGGAAAGTGTATTGATGTTTGTCCCGTGGGGGCTTTAACAGAAAGGACTGTTCACTATAAATTCAATCCTCATCCTAAAGATATTTCTCTGCAAAATTGCGGTTTATGTGGAGTGGGCTGTTTTATTCAAACCGAAACCCAGGCAGGAACTATCACCCGGGTTACAACTTCACAAAAGGAACCTGGCTTTAACGGTAAAAATCTCTGTTTTAAGGGAAGATTTGGCTGGCAAGGTCTTGATGATAAAGATAGATTGACTGTGCCTCTGAAAAAAGAAAAGGGCATTTTTAAAGAAATCAGCTGGCAGGAAGCAACTGACCTCATAGCAGAAAA
Source organism: Candidatus Cloacimonas sp. (assembly GCA_035403355.1). Lineage (NCBI taxonomy): Bacteria > Pseudomonadati > Candidatus Cloacimonadota > Cloacimonadia (SeqCode) > Cloacimonadales (SeqCode) > Cloacimonadaceae (SeqCode) > Cloacimonas (SeqCode) > Cloacimonas sp. (SeqCode). The sequence goes on from DAONFA010000001.1 coordinate 43,811, forward strand.
TATATCTTTAGGCAAAACCCAACGCTTTGAAATCAGCCCCTATATTTCTCTGGAAGAAATGCTGCTGCTGAAAAGAGCTGCGGATAAATATTCTACCGGGCTTTCTGCCAATCCTGCTTTTTCAGCTTTCAGCGATTCCTGTATTTCCTTAAGACCTCAAAAAGAACCCTATAGAATTTTGGACAACTTTCAGGAATATGTTGTTTACGGAGAACTGAATCAGGTGCTGGCAACTTTAATCCGTTTGCAACAAAGAAAAGGCAAGAAATTAACCCTCGTAAACTATCCGGAAAGCCCCTTTTCCCGTTTTGCCGATGCTAACTATGCAAATTTAAAAGAAGTTATGGCAACGGAGAAAACCCTGTTTGTTTATAATCAGAATCGCATCTCAGAACAGGAAGCATATAATTTATGGTGTTTTGCCTCGGAAAAAGGAAAAGATAATCTTCTGGTTTCTACCGATTATCGTAATCATCCTGGTTTTTTAGCGATGCAGCCGAATTTTTCGCTAACCGTTTCCGATTTTGTTATGGGTTGGGGTGTTTATCCTTCGTTAGCTGCTGAAGCAAAATTCAGGGTTGCCGTAATGACTTTTAAGGATGAAAAAGCACCTGTGGATTTGTTAATTCCGGCTCCAAGTTATCTGGAAATGGAAGGAACCGCTTTAAGCGACATTGGACAGGTAACAAAAAGTGCCAATCCTGCCAAGTCAATTATAATCAATGAATTGATGAGGATGTTCTATTGCCTAAAATGGATTCATCCCAATAGCGCTGAAATACCTTTTTGGAATGCTGAAGCGGAAAAGTTGCTGGTTAGTTTACAGAATTATGTTCCGGCAAAGTTTGAACCGAATGCTGTTAAAAGTGCCGAACTGAGTAAAACTATCAATGTTATTCCCTCTCAGGTAGAAAAGTATATCGCTAACCTTTTTGAACAGAGACAAAAGCCAACAAAATTCTCCGGAGGGTTGACCTCCTGGTCAACCAAGGAGTAACATTTTTTAGAACGACAAGGACGTCGTTCTTCCGGAAAGGGATGTCGTTTTCCGGAGGGTTGACCTCCTGGTCAACCAAGCATTAACATTTTTTAGAACGACGGGGAAGTCGTTTTTCCGGATGGGGATGTCGTTCCTCCGCAAGAAAAAAAGAGAGGAGCTTCAGTGAGCTCCGGTTACCCATTTTGCGGAGCTTCAGCGAGCTCCGGTTACTCATTTTGCGGAGCTTCAGCGAGCTCCGGCTACATAATTTCAGCTATCACTGCATCTCTTTTGGTTTTGGCAAGAGAGTGCAGTTCATAGCCAAGTTCTTTATGTTTTTGTTGCAAAGCGGATAAAATATCAGACGCAGTATGCTTTTGCAGCATTTCCTGCCACAAAATTTTGTGTTCTTCTTTATTCCAATAGAGGTTTAAGAGCTTGGCAAAATTTTCCAGTTGCTGCATTTCCTCAAAAGAGAGGGCATCCGAGGCAAGGCATTGATAGGGTGGCTGGTTAAGCCATTTATAATTTAAGTCCAAAGCAATTTTCTGCATCGGGGTATCGGGAAGAATTTTTAAAATGCCCAGTTGGACAGCATCCGGAAGAGTTGCACAGACCTCATTTAAGCCATTTATCACGGAAGCATAATTTTCTCCGGGCAGTCCGGCAAGCAAATCAGTATGGATGCGTATTTTAGTGCGTTTTTTCAGTTCCAGCAAAGTCCATTTTGCTTTTTCCCAATTTGATTTTCTGCCACAGTTCAAAGCCACTTCTGAGTTTATGGTCTGAATGCCGATTTCCAAACGGATTCTATTTTCCGGCGCTTTTTCCAGTATGGCAATATCGTCTTCTGTCAGCAAATCAGGGTAGATTTCAAAATGGACATCGCCAAGGCAGTTATGTTCAATAAAGAAATTCCAGATATGATGTGCCATTTTTTTTTGGAGGTTAAAGCTGCGGTCAACGAATTTAATAGTTCTGGGTTGTAAAGAAATTAAGGTTTCCAGTTCCTTATTTAGGCATTGCAGATCTTCTTTATTTTCAGGATGATAACGAAGTTCAGAGCGTTTATCGGAAGCTGAAAGACAATAGACACAGGAAAACGGACAGCCCCTAAATGTTTCGTAATATAGCAATTTGCCTTTTAAAGTTTCTATATCGCTTTGTCTGTAAGGAAAAGGAATATCTTTCAAGGGAATATGTTCTGCCTGAAATAATTCTTTTTCATTTGCAGAAAAATCGTGTTCTGCCAAATAACGAAATTTACCTTCACCGGCACCTTGGACAATGTAAAGCCCTTTTCTTTTCAGGCAGGATAGGTTTTTTGCTTCAGGTCCGCCAATTACAATAACTGCTTCCGGCAAAAGTTTGCTAACTTCAGGAATCAATTCCTGCAGATAAAGACGGTTCCAAATATAGGCAGAAAAACAAAGGACATCGGCATTTTGGCTATAAATATCATATAGCACATCCAAAAGTCGGTCTTTTAATGTCCATTCTTTCAGAAAAACGGTATAAGGCAAATCTGCAATCATTTCCCGTAAGTAGTAAAGGGCAGGATTGGATTGACTCCAGCTGCTGTTTATGGCTGTTAGAAGAACTTTTTTCATTTTTTCCTTCCTTGTAAACACTGAGGACACAGAGGACACAGAGGACACTGAGGACACTGAAAACACAGAGAACACAGAGGACACTGAGAACACTGAGAACACAGAGAACACTGAGAACACTGAGGACACAGAGAATTCCAGTAATAATTATAAAAGTTTAATAGACAGCTAATTACTACTGGATTTAGTCCTGCTAATCCTATTGTTGCAGTTATCCGTTTTCTATAAATCCTAACTTACATCGTCGCACAAAATCTCTTTTTCTCTTTTCCTCTTTGTTCAATTCAATCTCTTTTTCTCTTTTCCTCTTTATCTCTTTGTATCATAAACTTTCAGTGTTCTCAGTGTTTTCAGTGTTCTCAGTGGTCAAAATATCTCTCTTTTTCTCTTTATCTCATTGTATAATAAACTCTCAGTGTCTTCAGTGTTCTCAGTGGTTAAAACATCTCTCTTTTTCTCTTTGTTGTCAGTCCTATATCTCAGATAACCATCTCATCAGATTCCCATATTGCGATACGGGAACGATACGGGAACGATACGGGCATCATACGGGAAAGCGTTATGGGTTTTCCAACCGGTTTTACTCCTTGTTTCTGGGGTGTCCTTTTTTATATGCCTCTTTAATATCTTCCAGGGAAATGTGGGTATATGTTTCTGTAGTAGAGAGTAAAGAGTGTCCTAAAAGTTCCTGGATAGCTCTTAAGTCCGCTCCTCTGGAAAGCAAATGGGTGGCAAAACTATGTCTTAACGAATGGGGTGAATAGCCCTTAGCTCTGGCAACGAGTTCAAAATAGCGTTTTAGAATGAGGTCCAGCTGTTTTGTGTCAAATGCTTTACCGCTTTTTGTTAAAAAAAGCAAATCGGGACTTTCTGCTCGCCAAAAATGTTGTCGCACATTTAAATAGTTATTTATAGCCGCAACGGCATACGAACCAAGGGGAACAATACGCTGTTTATTGCCTTTTCCTGTAACCCTTACCAGCCCTCTTTTAAGATCTATATCCTGCAAACGGATTCCAGCCAGTTCGGAAATCCGCAATCCGGAAGAATATAAGGTCTCCAAAATTGCCTTATTTCTTATTCCAAAGGGGCTATCGGTATCCGGAATAGAAAGTAAAGTTTGCACTTCTTCTTCGGTAAAACATTTGGGGAGAGGAACTTCGTATTTGGGACGCTTAATTTTTTCCATGGGATTATTTTGAATTATATCGTTTCTTTTACCATAACGGAAAAAAGCATTCAGGGCAGCGCTTTTACGAGCCAAAGAGCGGTTGCAATCCGGTTTTTCATTTAAGAAGCGTAAAAAATCCCGTATATTAAGAACAGTAATTCCTTTAATATCCACTTCGCCATTTTCAAAATAGCGTTTCAGAAAATTGTGGAATTGTTCCAAATCCAGCTTATAGGCAGTAATCGTTCGGGGCGATTTGCCTTCCAAAGCCAGATAATTACAGAAATCAGCAATATAATTTTCCATAAAGCCATTTTTTCCTTGCCTTAAAACTAATCAAGCAAAAAATGGTATTAGCTAAAAAAAGGGAGGACGAATGAACCGGTTTATTGACGAAAGTGCTGAAATTGGAAACAATGTTACCTTGGGCAATAATGTAGTTATTATGGCAGGAGTCCAAATCGGCAATGACTGTAATATAGGGCATAATGTTGTTATTCATCCGGATACAAAAATCGGAAATGCCTGCCGGATTGATGATGGAACCATAATTGGCAAAAAACCGCTTTCCTCTCCACGCAGTATATTTAAGGTTGCTGAGGACTTAAAAGGCGCAAAAATAGGTGATTTTTGCCAGATTGGCAGCAATGTAATTATTTACTGTCAATGCACTGTGGGTAGCCGAAATTTGATTGCTGATCTGGCAACTATTCGCGAAAATGTAACCTTAGGCGATTTGAACATTGTGGGCAGAAATGTTACAATAGAGAATTTTGTGCATATAGGCAACCGAAATAAGCTGGAAACAAACTGCTATGTAACTGCCTATTCGGAAATCGGGGACTATTGTTTTATAGCACCCTGCGTGGCAACAAGTAACGATAATTATATGGCTCGCGATAAAGAACGCTTTAAACACTTTAAAGGAGTTACAATGATAAGTGGCTCTCGGATTGGAGTTAACGCTACAATTCTGCCCGGGAAAGTTATTAATGAAGATGGAACAGTAGCTGCAGGAGCTATTGTAACCAAAGATGTTCCCGCAAAAACAATCGTAGCAGGCAATCCGGCAAAGCCATTTAAAGAAGTTCCCGAACCGCAACTAATGGAGAATAATTTGGATAAGCAATGAAAACACTAATAATTATCCCTACCTATAATGAAATTGAAAACATTGAACAACTGCTGGAACAGGTCTTAGCTAAAAGCGAAACAATTGAAGTGCTGGTGATTGATGATAACTCTCCAGACGGCACTGCTTTAAGAGTTAAATTTATGCAAAGTTCCGAACCGCGCATTCATTTATTGGAGCGTCCGGGCAAAATGGGGCTCGGTTCTGCTTATGTTACCGGCTTTAAATACGCCTTGGAAAAGGGCTATGACTATATTATGGAAATGGATGCCGATTTTTCGCATAACCCTGATGATATTCCCCGCTTTTTGGAAACAGCGAAAAAATATGATTTAGTGATTGGCAGTCGCTATTGTGACGGAGTGAACATTATTCACTGGCCTATTAAAAGATTACTAATCAGTTACTTTGCCAGTAAATATGTGCGTTCAATTACCAGAATGCCTATTAAAGACCCCACCGGGGGATTCAAATGTTTTAGGCGTAAAGTGCTGGAAAGTATTGATCTGGATAATATTCTGTCGGATGGCTATGCTTTCCAGATAGAAATGAACTTTAAAGCATGGGTGAAAGGTTTTCGCATCAAAGAAATACCGATTGTGTTTACAGAACGACTGAACGGCGTTTCTAAAATGAGCCGAAAAATTGTTTGGGAAGCTGCCTGGATGGTTTGGCGTTTAGAAATGATGAAAATACTAAATAGATTGAGATAAAATAACAGGATACGCATAATGAAACGATTGATAATACTGTGCTGCGTGTTTTTTCTTGGGCTATCGCTTTCGGCAATAACAATTCCCAGAGTTTATGTGCAAAAACTGACACTGGATAACGGCAATAATCCTACCATAACCTGGGAGAAAGATAAAAGTGCCAATGAATATATCCTTAAAGCATGGATAAATACCCGTCCGGAGGAAATAGTAAGTACGGAAACTCATCCGCTGCATACTATTGCTTTGAAACAGGTGGGCGACGGGAAAAAATTTCCTGTTACCGTTATTGCCAGTTTGCAATTGGGAAATTTCCCCAGCCAATGGCAAGCTGGAGAAGTTATTCATCTGGAAGTAACCCATAAAAAAACAGGACAGAAAAAGACCTGGACGCAATCCATCCCTGAAGGCACAAATTTAATAAAAATGCTGGAGAAACCGATTGTTATTCCCCCCTATACGAAAAAGAAAAACAAATAATGCTGGAAAGAATTAATAATCCCGATAAATTGAATGAAGATGTAGAGCTGGATAGAGCTTTACGCCCCCGCTCTTTAAAGGAATTTATCGGGCAATCTCATATCAAGGAACTTTTGGATATTAGTATTAGGGCAGCCCAACTGCGGGGTGAATCGCTTGACCATATCCTTTTTTACGGACCTCCCGGTTTGGGAAAAACAACCCTGGCAGGAATTATAGCACGCGAAATGGGGGTAAATATTACTGTTTCCAGCGGTCCGGTTATTGAAAAACCATCGGATTTAGCAGGAATTTTAACTAATCTGCAACGGCACGAAACACTTTTTATAGATGAAATTCACCGCCTATCCCATATAATTGAAGAATATATCTATCCTGCAATGGAGGATTTTGAAATGGAGATTATTCTGGATAGCGGTCCCAATTCCCGCACTCTAAAAATTCCGCTGGAACATTTTACTTTGATTGGTGCCACTACCCGAGCCGGATTATTAACCCCTCCTTTGCGTGATAGATTTGGAATCGTGCTGCGTTTGGATTATTACGATCAGGAATCCATTGCCCAAATAATTCGCCGAAGTGCACGCCTGTTAAATATTCCTGCAGAAGATGATGGTGTTCAAGAAATTGCCAGACGCAGTCGGGGAACCCCTCGCATTGCCAATCGTTTATTAAGAAGAGTGCGGGACTATGCTCAAATTAAAGGTGAAGGAATAATAACTTTGGATATTGCTTTGGCTGCCTTACAAATGCTGCAGGTGGATAATGCCGGCTTGGATGAAATGGATAAACGCATTTTAACTACCATTATTGAAAATTATAATGGCGGTCCTGTTGGCATTAAAACAATAGCTACAGCCATCGGTGAAGATTCCGGAACCATAGAAGAAATTTTTGAACCCTATTTGGTGCAGCAGGGCTTTCTGGAACGCAGCCCCCAGGGCAGAAAAGTTACTTTCAAAGCATACCGTCATTTAGGTTTAACTTCTGCCCCCGAGCAGACAGAGATTTTTTAACAGAGGCAAATGCATACCAAAACAGTGATTTCGGGCATTCGCTGGACTCTTTCCACTACTGTTTTAAGAAGAATTATCAGCTTAATTCTGTTCATCTTTCTGGCAAAATGGCTAACTCAATCCGATTTTGGTATTTACCGCAGCTTTTCGGCAATTTTAGCTCTCCTTACTTATCTTACTCATTTAGGGCTGGATTATCTGTATCTTGTTTCCAGAGGGAAAGAGCGCGTAAATTTGCTGGCTCTTTTGCAGACAGGATTACTTGTTTCTGCCTTGATAACTGTTTTGCTGGCTGTTTTTGGTAAAAACATCGGGGCTTATTATCATAGTGCAGAACTGGGCAAAGTTCTTGTTTATGGCGGGGGCTTAATTTTCATTGAATCCCTGCGTCGTATCGTTCGTGTTTATGCTCAAAAGAATTTTCAGTTTAAAGACCTGGCTTTGGCAGAAACCCTGAATGTCTTCATATATTCTATTCTCTGCCTTGCTCTTATCTATTTTTGGCGTTATGCCTGGTTGTTTATTTTGCTTTTTTACATAGGCAACTTGGGGGAACTGGTTTATTTGTGTTGTAAATTGCCCCGCATACCGTCTTCCTTGCTGAAAAGGGTTTTTAGTTTCAGCTGGCTGAAAAAGACCTTTGCACTGTTTTCCCGAAACGGCAATTTCCTGCTGATGGTTAATGCGATAAATCTTTTACAGTCCTATTCTATCAATGCTCCAATCTTGTTTTTGGGAACTTTGGTGGAGCCGGCTTTAATGGGTGTTTATTTCTTTGCTTCACAACTAATTGCTATTCCGGTAGGGATGCTGAATGCTTCCTTCGCTCAGGTTTTCTTTCCGGTTTTAGCTAAAAGTGAAAAGTCCGCAAGTGTTACCGGTATCAGGCATTACACTTCTCTGGTGCTGAAAATAGGCATTCCGGCTTTGATTGTTTATGCCCTTCTTTTGCAATATCTGGTTCCTGTAATCTGGGGCGATAAATGGCTTTCAGCAATGCCGTTAATCCTTTATTTGGTAATCTATTATGGCACCAGTATGCTGCATAATCCAATTAGCGGGATACCTTTTATTTGCCGCAAACCGCAATGGGAATTGCTGTGGAACATTGTTACTCTCTGTTTGCGGATTTTAGTGCTGTATTTGGGTTTACGGGTAAGTTTTACTTTTGCCGTGTTGCTGTTTTGTTTGGTTAGTGCAGTTATGCACTTTGCTTTTTACTATATGTCCTTAGCTTTGCTGAAAGCAGATTTATGGCAGATTACGCTTGATATTTTAACTTATCTTCCGTTGCTATTAGTGCTGGCATTAGGTTGCCTGTATATGTGGAAGTTATCTTTTGTGTTTCCGCTGGTAGTGCTAATTGGATATGTTTTGTATCTTTTAGTGGCAGAAAAGGAAACCCTGCAGGAAGTATTGTCTCTGATAAAAAAATGAAGAAGTGAGAAGGAAAAAGATTTCAGTCAGAAGCCCCCGGAATGAAGTCAGAAGCGGTTACTGTAGGCATAGCTTTTACCTTGCTTCCCGATTTTGCTTGGCAATGAGAACTCGTGCCTGAAGATTATAGGAACACTGATTTAACGGATTGGTACGGAATAACCCTGATGTATTCTTATATAAACCGCTTTTTATGAACCCAGAGTAGTTTGGATAATATAACTGGATGGTTAAAACGCTAATGAGGTTATTTCCCATCCCAGGTTATCAATCAGCTGTTTTACTTCGCTTTTTTTGCTTTCCGGAATTTTATGCAGTTCGCGCTCAATGGCTTTACGGGAAAGAATTTTAAGGGCAGGAGCATTTTTCCGCATTGCGGTTAAAGTGTTTTCTTCAATAGTAAAATTGAAGCGCAAGGCAAATTGCAGAGCTCTTAGCATTCGTAAAGGGTCTTCTGTAAAGCTTAGGTTCGCATCTTTTACGGTGCGGATTATTCCGTTTTTCAAATCGCTTAGTCCTTTGCCGCATAAATCCAGAATTTCACCTGTGGCAATAGAAATCAGCAAAGCATTTATTGTAAAATCCCTTCTGAGAACATCATCGGTTAAGGTTCCAAATTCAACTTTCGGATAACGGCTATGGGAAAAATATTGTTCTTTCCGGGTAGCTACAAATTCCAGTTGCAGGTTTTGGTAGTGTAAAGAGGCAGTTCCAAAACTTTTATGGATAACTAATTCCCTTGCCTGCAAGCGGTTCTGCAAAAAACGGGCAAGGGCAATTCCTCCTTCTGAAAGCTCCACGCAAATATCTACATCACCTATTATAACGGCAGCGGGGTTTAAAACATAGTCCCGCACGCATCCACCGGCAAAATAACTTTTGTCGGCAAATTCGCTATCCTGGATAAGTTCCTTTAAAAACAAACGCAATTCATTCAAGGTCATAGAATTAAATCCCCGATAACGCTGTTGGAAACAAATAATGCCTTTTCAGTTAATGCCAAATTATGCTCCGTTAAATTCAGCATACCTATTTTTTGCAGCTTAGCTATCTTTTCTCCATACAGCTCTGGAAGCTTAAACCGGAAACGGTTGTTAAATTCATCCAGAGCAATGCCTTCCTTCAAACGCAAACCCATCATAAGATAGTCCTGAACAATTCTTTGTTCGGAAAGTTCTTCTTTCTGAGGAAATGCTGCACCTTTATCTACGCCTTGATAATAGAGATTCAGGTCTGCGGGATTTTGATAACGGCAGGGGGAAATCCAACCTGCAGCAGAAGCACCTAAAGCTAAGTAATCATCACTATGCCAATATCTTAAGTTGTGTTGAGAAGCATAACCTGAAAGCGCAAAATTGGAAATTTCATAGTGCTCATAACCCTCTTGCTTTAAACGGCTGCAAATGTATTCATATTGTTCTGCCTGTTTTTCGTCATCCGGTAAGAAGGCCTTATCTTTCGCTTTCAGACAATCATTATCCAGAGTTAATAAGTAGCAGGAAATATGTTCCGGTTTTAGCGTAAGATATTTTTCCACTGTCCTTTGCAAGGATGGGACAGAACTATCGGGCAAACCGTAAATAAGGTCTAACGAAATATTCCGATAGCCAAACTGGCGACAGAGAGCTATTTTTTCCTTAATTTGTTCCGGTTTATGATGCCTGTCCAACCAATGTAATTCTTCTGGATTCATACTTTGTACTCCGATGGATAAACGATTGACAGGGGTTGTGTTAAGTGCTTGAAGATAGGGCTCCGTTATTTGTAAAGGATTGATTTCCAAGGTAATTTCTGCCTCGGGGAGCAAATTCAAGCCGCTTAATAGCTGCCTAATCTGCTCTGCTATTAGTAAAGATGGAGTTCCACCACCAAAATAAACAGTAGCGACAGGACATTCTAATTGGCGTTGGTAAAGGGCTTTTTCCTTGTTCAGATAAACAACATATTCATCCAGCGCACTTTTACGGTAAGGCACACTGAAAAAGCTGCAATATCCACAACGACTGAGACAAAATGGAAGATGAAGATACAATCCTAATGCGGATGACGGAAAATCCTGTTCCATCTAATATGCGGTTCGTCATAAAGCTTATTAAATTCAATGCCTTTACTGAAAAAGATCAGCCAGGGTGTTCCCGTAATATATTTTCTTTCCAGAAAACCCCAATAACGACTGTCTTCACTAACATCACGATTATCGCCCATTACAAAATAACTCTTTTCCGGAACTTTTATAGGACCAAACCAGTCCCGGTTAAAAACTTTCCGCACAGCAGTGGTATCACCTGCAATTCTTACTCTGTAGGGCTCATACCAGGGGTTCATTGAAACATAATCAAAACTATTTTCCGGATAAGTGAAATCTTCAATGCGCTCCGGAGCTGCAGGTGGGCTGGGAATAGCTACTCCGTAATTTTCAAACCCGCGGGTGTATTCCTTGCCGTTTACATACACAATTTTATTCTTAATTTCCACAATATCCCCGGGCATTCCGATAATCCTTTTAACTACATTTCTGCGTGCATAATAGCAAATATGAAAGGCAGTGAAAGGATGCTTGGAAAAACTATTCTTTTTGTTGATGTAGAGAGGGGGAAAGATTTTGATAAAATCATTCTTGGAATCCTCATATTCAGGAGTGCCTTCCTCAATTTTAGGATAACGAAAAGTGACAATTTCACCTTGCTTGGGAGTATTGAAAAAATACTTTATCTTATTGGCAACAAGATAATCACCCACTAAAAGGGTCTTCTCCATAGAAGAAGAAGGAATTAGAAAATTCTCAAAAGTATAATTGCGGATGATCATTGCCACCACAAAAGCAAAAAGAATTGCTTCTACCCAGTCCTGCAAACCGGGTTTGCGTTTATGAAACTTTTTCTCCCCAGGAAGAGGGGTTAAAGTGTAAGGTAGAGTATCAGATTTTGTTTTATCACGCCGGGGATTGATTTTATCCTTCATCAAGTAATATCCTTTTCTTTATCTGCAATTTCATTACCAACCTCTGAAAGAGTTGTTTGTGTCAAGCAAAATGGTGAACGGGATTGTTGGATCACGCAGATTACGCAGATTTTAGAAACACCTGTAAGACCAGACACAAAAAAACAGCTCACAGATTACACAGATTACACAGATTACACAGATTACACTGGATTATATATCCTTCCAAAAAAAAAGAATAGTTCGTTATAGTAAACGCCGGCATACCGAAAGAAGGCATATCTTTATTTAGTCCAAAATTCCCTCGTCACTCCTGCGTAAGGAGGAATCCAGAGATAATTAATCTAATGGAAGTTACAATCCAGGATTTCATTTTTGGTATTCATTTTAGCAAGGTTACTTTCTGCATATAGCTCTCTTTATCTACCAGCATTTTTATGAAATAGATTCCACTTCCGCAATTGCTGTTATTTTTATCCTTACCTTCCCAGATAAGTTTATATCTGCCCTTATCTTTTTGTCCTAAGGTAAAAGTTTGGATTCTTTGACCGCGGTCATTGTATATTTCTATTTTTACTTCAGCTTTTTTACTTAGTTCATAACCAATAGTAGTAGAAGGATTGAAAGGATTAGGATAGATAGAACGGATTCCTGTAATTAACTGATATGCCGGGGTACTATTGTGTGCTCCCTCAAAATAGATACATCTTGAGCCGTAATAACTATTAGAGGCATTATAATCTTGTATTTCCAGCCAGTAATAATACATCCCAGCTACATAAATATCTTTATCGGTGAATAAATACACTTGTTGTTGAGAAGTATTGGTAGCTTGAATTAAAGGACTAATAACTGTTGCTTGAGAAAGGTCGTCAATGGTTGCACGAAGCAAATAATAACCGTTCACATTGGTTTCCGATTGAGTCGCCCACAGCAAATTTATACCATACTGAGAATTGACAGAAGCATTAAAAGAAGATAATACAACGGGTAAAGTATTATCTTGCTGAGCAATAATAATTGGAATCTCCACTGTTCCCTTAGTTCCACTAAATGTTATAGAAAAACTTATCTTCTCCTCATCACCATAAATTATATGCCAGGCACTATTTTGATAATAAGCTCCATAATCGGAAGTTGTTTGGAAAGTAATAGTCCAATTGGAAATACTATTATCTAAAACAAAGTTATATTTGGAATAAGTTACATTGGGATTAGGCACAGGAGGGAAATCATCATTTATTACACCTTTATCGGCATCTCCACCTGATACTGTAACAGAAATTCCTTGTTCAACTACAGGAATGTTATTAAGAAAATAAGGCATACGCAATTTGGCTACATAGATGTTATCATATCCATTGCATGTTAAAGTGGTATTACCGAAAGTTGCATTACCGAAAAAATTTCCTACAATATAATTATTTCCATTAGTATCTACAGCAATGTCATATCCACCATCATTACTTGTCCCTCCGGCTTGGTTAATCCAAATCCAATTACCGTTACTATCCAACCTGGCAACAAAGATATCGTCCTTCCCTCTGCTGGTTAAAGTAGTATTACCAAAAGTAGCACTGCTGGAAAAATAACCGCTAATAAAACTGTTTCCGCTATCATCAATAGTAAGACCACTACAATAATCACGAACTGTGCCTCCGGCTTGTTTTACCCAAAGCCAGTTACCGTTGCTATCCAGCTTGGCAACAAAGATATCCCAATAGTTACTGCTGGTCAAGGTAATAGTGCCGAAGGTAGCGCTATGATAAAAACTACCTGCAACATAGCTGTTTCCATTGTTATCCACAGCAAATCCATCAGGGGTAGGCGTATTAGCTGAAGCTACCCAAAGCCAGTTACCGTTACTATCCAGCTTAGCAACATAGCTGCCATCTCCTGTGTTACTTGTTACAGTGTAATTTCCAAATGTAGCACTTTCCATAAAATAACCACAAGCATAGCAGTTACCGTCATTATCTACTGCAACGCTATAACCGACATTATCAACAGGTCCTCCAGCTTTCTTTGCCCAGAGCCAGTTACCGTTATTGTCCATCTTAGCTATAAATATATCTTCATCTGCCTGTCCTGTCAGAGTAGTGCTTCCAAAAGTGATATTACTATCAAAACATCCTGTAACATAGCAGTTCTCATTGGAATCTACAGCAAGTCCATAACAAAAACCACCTTCGGCACCTCCTGCACTTTTTCCCCAGAGCCAGTTTCCGTTGCTGTCCATCTTAGCTATAAAAATATCCCCAGCTCCGTTACTGGTCAAGATTGTGGGGGGAGTAGTGCCAAAAGTAATACTACTCCCAAAATTACCGGTAATATAAATGTTACCGCTATTATCCATTACAATATCATTACAAGTATAATAACTTGTGCCTCCGGCTTGCTTTGCCCAAAGCCAGTTACCATTACTATTCATTTTAGCGACAAAGATGTCAGATTGTCCGCTGTTTGTTAAGGTAGTAGAGCCCAAAGTTAAACTTTTGGTTATAAAATTACCCGATATATAACTATTTCCGTTATTATCAGTTACAATGCATCGCGCGGTAACATTACTGCTCCCTTGTGCTTGTTTTGTCCATTGCCAATTACCGCTGCTATCAAGCATAGATATATAAAGGTCAGGATTTTGGTTATTGCTGTTATTTAAGATAGTATTCCCGAAATTAATATTTGTACTCAGAAAATAACCGGTAATAAAGCAATATCCATTAGTATCAATAGCAATGTCCATACCTGTATCTTCAAGTGCTCCACCGGCTTTTTTTTCCCAGAGCCAATTACCGCTGCTATCCAGTTTAGCTATAAAAATGTCTTTATCTCCACTGCTGGTTAGAAGAGATGAATCAAAGTAAATGCTATTTTCATAAGAACCGGTAAGATAGCTATTGCCGCTCGGATCAATAGAAATTCCATTTGCTTCATCATAACCTGTCCCTCCGGTTTGTTTTGCCCAAAGCCAACTTCCGCTACTATTTAGTTTGGCAACAAATATATCTCCATTGCCGCTATTATTTAAAGTAATAGAACCAAAAGTAATGCTGCCACTATAGAAAATTCCTGTAATATAGCTATTACCACTGCTATCAATTGCGATGCTATTACTTACATCAGTTTTTGTTCCCCCAGCTTGAGTTGCCCAACTCCAGATCCCTGAACTGTTAAGCATAGCGACAAAAATATCACTTTCACCACTTTGGGTGTTATTTAATGTGATATTACCGAAGGTAATGCTTGAACTTGAGAAATTCCCAGTTACAAAAATATTTTTATTACTATCAACTATAATTCCATAACCGGAATCAAAGTTATCTCCACCTATTTGTTTTGCCCAAAGCCAGTTACCACTACTATTCATTTTAGCGACAAAGATGTCACTATATCTATTGTTATATAGAGTAGTATTACCAAAAGTAATACTGCTACTAAAATAATTCCCGGTGATATAACTATTTCCATCACTATCAATAGCAATGCCATAGCTGATATCTATGTCATTTCCTCCAGCTTGTTTTGCCCAAAGCCAATTGCCATTGCTATCAAGTTTGGCAACAAAAATATCATAATATGCGGTACTCGTAAGAGTAGTAGAACCAAAAGTGGAAATACCTAAAAAACTTCCGGTAATATAACTTATACCCGATGAAGTTACAGCAATACTATAGCCAAAATTAAGGGAATTTTCAGATGTTCCTGATGTTCCTCCGGCTTGTTTAATCCATACAAAATTACCCTGGCTATCCATTTTAGCAACAAAGATATCCTGGTATCCTTTACTAATTAATCTTGTATTTCCAAATCTAATACTACCTTTAAAATTACCGGTTATATAGCTATTTCCGTATGAATCAAAAGCTACACTATAACCCTCATCTAAATTTTGTTCTCCTGCTTGAGTTGTCCATATCCATGGTTGATATTCACTAAAAAGCATTATTGAAAAAAACAGTAAAACTGATAGTAGAATTGCCTTTTTCATCTTTTCCTCCTTGCCTTAATATTTCTTCATTGGGTTCATAGTTTTCATAATAGTAAGAACTCCTCTTTCTATTATAGTTTGGACAAAACAAAAAAATTTGTCTCTACGCTATCAGCTATTTACATAGCAAGTTTCCACATATTCAGGAATTATACCTAATTTAAAATACTCTACAAGATTTCCTTTTTACAAATTGTGGATTTATGTCAAGCACGATTATTCAAAAAATATATAAATCAGAATATCAAGCTTCAGGTAACAAGGGAATAATATGTTGTAATGCATTGTGATGTAATAAAGTTCTGCTTTAGAATGGTGGAATTTATTCAACACCCCAACCGCTATAATCTATCAATTTTGATATGTGAGCTGAAAGTAACTTCATATAAGAAAGATGGTTGCCAAAGTAAAATTTTTTTCTAAGAGATAAAATGCCTATTTCCTTGTCTTTCCTGAAAAAGCAGGAATGGTGAACGGGATTTTTGGATCACGCAGATTACGCAGATTTTATAAACACCTGTAAGACCAAACACAAAAAAAACAGCTCACAGATTACACAGATTTCACAGATTAAACAGATTACACAGATTTCACAGATATAGTATGGACACACTGATTTAGGATGGATATAGATTTCACGGAATTAAACAGATAAACTCCTATTTTTATATCTGTTTGTTGGCTTTACTTTTATAAGGATGCTTGCATAAACCGATCGGTGAAGCTGCATTTTTTTCTTAGAAGTGAATAGATTTTAGTAATTAGCAGCTTTTAATTTATTTATGCTATCATTGGAGTATCTATTACTCCACAGAATATATTCAGTATCTTTGTTTTGCAATGCTTCCAGATATTCCGGCTTAATTTCTCGGTCAGTATCATTAATTATTGCCAAGCCGATAACCATTTTACTTGAAAGAAGTTCACGCATCTGTTTAATATCGCTCCAAGTAAAAAGAAAGTGGGGCAAGTTTAACTTATTTACAGTATTAAAAGCTTTTATCACAATCTCTGTATTTCTAAAGGCAATTTGAAAATCAAAGGTAAATTCAAGACCTGTGCTTCCCTTGGAAATAAAATTGGGGGTATAAATAATATCCAGTTCTTTCAAGTAAGCTTGCACATCTTCTTTAAATACTGATTCTACTGTTTGTTTGGATAGCACATAAAGGTCATTGATTTCTGAAATTGCTGATAAGAGATTCAGTTTTTTCTGGGGAAAGTTCTTTTCATCAGTTTCTACAGTTAATTCGGAATCTTCAGATAAAACTACACCATAATTTAACAAAATTCTCTCTAACATTTCTTTCCGCTTAGCAGAGCGAGAAATAGAAACACCGCTTAATTCAAGATTATGAATTGTTTCTCCATCATCAGATAAAATTACTTTCCCTTTCTCTTTTTTAGCATATATCTCTATAGAATCGTTAAATAAACCCAGAAAAGGAGTAGTTATTTTTGTCCAGGTGGTAACAGCATCCAAAGTAATAGTAGTTTTCTGTCTTAAGAAGTTATAAAAATCATCTACCAACGCAGTTATCTGATTCATAAAAACACCTCATCTTGCATAGTTATCTTTAACTGAGATTGGAGGTTAACTAATTTAGCAACAGCTAAAATTGCTTCCGCTATGTCAGCAGTGGATTGGATATTTTTAATAGGGAAAACATCTTTTGACAAGGGGATAGCCCAATTTAAGTCATAATCTTGGACAAAATAATGAATATGCGGAATATTAACTCCAAGATATTGACCCATATACGGTAAGAAATGCTTCGGAACATTTTCAGTTGCCTGTTCCGGATTCTTATGAGTTCCGCAATAATCAATCCGTAATAAAGGTAATTGACCATCTGTATTCTGAAAATGAAGAGTAAGCTTTATAATGTGTTTTTTACTGCGAGTTATTTCCAGAAAAAACTCATATTCTGCATTAGGTATAGAAATCATATTAATTCTTTCTTTCAGGTAATTAGTCAAAGTAAAAGAATAAGTATCCATCATTACTTTACCATCAAAAGCTTTTTTCTCAATTGCGATCAACTGATCAGCAAATTCCTTTGTAATTATCATAAAACTCCTGATGCTCTGTCTTGATTAAATCTCATTATAGTCAAGAGAGCATAACTCTACAAATTCCACAGTATATATTTGCGCAAGGGTGTCAATAAATATTTCGCATTTTTCCGGGGTTTATGTTGACGGGGACATCAACATTACGGGGGTTTTTGTTGACGGGGGTATCAACCTAACGGAAAAGGCATTGGTTCTTCGTTAAGAGAAATAAACAGGTTTTCTATTATATCCGTAGGCAGGATTGAAGGTGCGTAGCGTTTTTTGGCAAGTTCTTCCGCTGTTCTACCCATAATGTAAGAAGCATTGATAGCTGCCTCTCCAAGTTCCATTCTTTGTCCGCAAAAGGAACCGATAATTCCGGCTAAAACATCTCCGCTACCGCCTGTGGCAAGTCCATCATTTCCTCTGGTATTGATAAACATTCTTTTTTCGTCGCAAAAGATAGTAGTATCACTTTTCAGCAGGACTTTTGCCCCGGTCTTTTTTACATAATTTTCCAAAGCGGCAGAGGTATCTTCATAGAGCTGATCCAGAGTGATATTTGCCAGAGCACAGAATTCTCCAAAATGAGGAGTGAGCAGGATATTAGGTTTTTTCAGATATTGTTGCAGAGCGGGGTCTTTTGCAATTAACCGTAAAGCATCAGCATCAACAACGGTAGGCACTGTAGAAGTTCGCAAGACAAATTCCAGCATATAGTTAGCATAAGTATCAAGCCCCAAACCGGGACCTATTATAACGCTATCTGCCTTTTTAAATAGATCGGAGAATAATTTCAAGTCCGGAGTTAGTGTTTTTCCTACTCTGGGTATTCCTACAAAGAGATATTCCGAAGGGTTAGCATTATAGAAATAGGCATTTTCTTCACGACTTACCAAATAAACTAAGCCGGCTCCTGCTCTCAAAGCAGCTTTAGCGGTCATAGATATTGCCCCCAAATATCCCAAATGGCCACCTATAGCTAAAACCCTGCCGTAATCATTTTTAGTAGCATTAAAACTGCGTTCGGGTAATTTGAAGTTGGCATTATCTATCAAAATGGCAGGGGTGAAAAAGGCATCGTTATAGCTATCGGGAATGCCAATAGGGATAGTTACTATTTTTCCGCTCTTATATTTTCCATATTGCAGGAATAATCCGGTTTTGAACGAATGCAAAGTTAAGGTTAAATTTGCCCGGAAGGCATCTTCACCATCTCCGTTGGCTCCATTTAAGCCGGAAGGGATGTCTATAGCCACTTTGAAGGCAGCAGTATCCTCAACGCTTTCAAATATTTTTTTCAGAGTAGCCGGTAATTTACCCTTAAAGCCCGTTCCGAAGACAGCATCAATAATCATCGTTACCCCTGGTAAATTTTCAATTACATCCAGGTTGTCTAAGTTCTTATTCAAATCATAAGAAGGGATTTTAAGTGCTTTGCAGAGTTCAAAATTGTGTTTGCTTTCTGCTGTCATAGTGCCATTATGGACTTTTAAGAGGAACACACTTTTCGCGTAGTTATGCAACCAGCGGGCAAGGACAAAGCCATCTCCGCTGTTATTTCCTGTGCCGTGTAAAATGATGATAATTCCGTCTGTTTCTTCCGGATAGTTATTAATAAGATAATCGGCGCAGCCCCTGCCGGCATTTTCCATCAGCAAGGCAGCTGGAATGCCGAAGCAATTGATGGTATTGTCATCCAGGGTTTTCATTTGAGAGGGAGTAAAAACATAAGCCATTATATCTCCTTATTTGGTTGTTAGACAGGCAGTTTTATTTCAAAAGTAGTGCCTTCACCCATTGTACTTTGCAGCACTTTAATATGTCCGTTATGGTATTCTTCAATGATGCGTTTTGCCAAGCTTAACCCCAAGCCCCAACCTCTTGTTTTAGTAGTTACACCTGGTTCAAAAATACTTTTCCATTGCCGATGAGGAATACCTTTACCCTCGTCCCGGATTTGAATATAAATCCAGGGTTTCTTTATTGTAGCGGTGATGATGATATTTCCGCCTTTATTACTCATTGCATCCACGCAATTTTTAATCAGGTTTTCCAGGGTCCATTTAATCAGTTCCTTATCCATAAGCACCATCACACCATCAATTTTGCCGATGTAATGAATATCAATCTTATTTCCCAGGTGAGGCATTCTTTCCCGAAAGTATTCTACGGTTGCAGAGATAATTTCATCCAGGTTTTGGGGTTCCAGTTTTGTGATGCTGCCTACTTTGCCAAAACGGGAAGCGATGTTTTTCAGGTGTTCCAGGTCAGCAGTCATATATTGCACAATTTGGTCTATATCGCGCACACAACCATCGGGCGCGGGTTCTTTCAAATAATCCAGCCAGCCCATTAAAGAGGTTATGGGTGTTCCAAACTGGTGGGCAGTTTCTTTGGCTAAGCTTATCCAGAGAGTATCTTTTTCGGTTTGGCTAAGCAAGAACAAGCCATAGATACCAAAGAAAACAACCATCAAAGCCAGAATCAATTCCAGAATAACTATGTAGCGTATATAGGAAAGGGATTTGGGAGTGGAAAAATAGATATAGCCCAAACTATCTGCCGCATTGGAAAGAGGAATTTCGTCCATCGTTTTAGTCAGCTGAGCCAGTTTTTGCTGTTCTTCCGTGGAAATTTCATAGTAATTGACCGTTTCCGGGATGCCTACATTTCTCCAGAAGAGGGGTTGTTTATAATGGTCGGTAACGATGATTGAGCAATCCACATTTTTAATGAACTCGGCAAAGGAAATTGGCTTGCTGTAATAGGCATAGCCGCTAATTCTGCCATCATCAGTTAAAGGCATTTGCACCATCGTTTTCATTAAGTTTTCCAATTTTTTCTTACTTGCGGGAGATAGTTCATAAAAGAGAGTATCGGAAGGCAAGCCAACATTTTTCCACAGCAGGGGTTGATAATTTTGGTCTGTAATAATAACCGGCACCGGGTTTTCCTGCATAAAGTCCGTGCTGATGTAATCCCAAAGGTCTTGTTTGAAATCCCGGGAAGTAGTAAATTGCAGATATTTGGAGCTTATTTCCGTAATCAATTTTGCATTGCTTTCCGCTTCTCTTAAATATCTATCGGTGTAGGCAATATACTGAGCAAAAATGCGCGGAATAAATTCCTGTTCTTTTTTGGCTTGTTTCAACAGGAATTGAATGTAAACGGCAAAGAAGATAAAGATTGCCAAGCTGCCGAAAATAAGGATAAACCGCAGGCGATTGAAGAGATTAGTGTTCTTTGGTTTTTTCCCAGTGAGAATCGAGTTCTTCAAGATTGGCTTCATTGATATCTTCTCCGTTTTTACGGTAATGTTCTTCAATTGTATTAAACCTGCGGGTAAACTTACGGGTGCATTCCTTCAAAGCGGATTCTGCATCTATATGTAACTTTCTTGCCAGGTTCACCAAGGTAAAAATCATATCTCCGAGCTCTTCCTGGATGGCACTTTGTTCATTGCTATTCAGCGCATCGGCAAGTTCTTCCCGTTCTTCATCCAGTTTTTCCAGAACGGGTTTTATATCCTGCCAGTCAAAGCCAACGGAAGCAGCTTTTTCCTGAGTTCTTTGAGCTTGAATGAGTGCCGGCAGGGACCTGGGAATTCCTTCCAAAACGCTTTTCCGTTCTGTTTTTTCCGCTTTTTTCAGGCGTTCCCAGTTCTTTTTAACAGCATCGGCGTCAGTTAAAGTTAATTCTCCAAAAACATGAGGATGGCGGCGGATAAGTTTGCTGACAATTTCATCCAAAACATCGTCTATATTCCATAGACCCTGTTCATTAGAAATTTGTGCCTGCATAACAATGTGCAGCATCAGGTCGCCCAATTCTTCTTTCAGGGAATAGTAATCCTTATCTTCAATGGCTTCCACCACTTCATACAGTTCTTCAATGAAATTGGGAACCAGGGACTCGCGGGTCTGTTTTAAATCCCAGGGACAACCCTTTTCGGGAGTTCGTAAGGCAGCTACGATAGCTACCAGTTGTTCAAATTTGTTCATATTTCCTCGGCATCCAGTTATCGGGATGCGAAATTTCGTTAATAACGGCAAAAAGTATCCAGTAATGATGTTCCCAAATAATAGAGCTGGGCAAAATGGAAGTAGGCAGGAACATCAACAGGACAAAGAAATACATTTCGTAATAATATTTATTAGCAGGGTTCATTTTTATTGCCCTCCATAATCTGTAAAGCCAAACTACATAGAGATAGGCAAAACCCAGAAAGAAAAGAAGTCCGTAATTGGTAAGCAGTTCCAGAAAGAAATTATGGGAATTGGAGATACCGCCTGTTTTATACATTCTTCCTGCCAGCATATAGTGCTCCACATTTCCAGCTCCCACACCCTTAAAGCCGCTTTCAGCTAAAATTTCCAGATTTTGGGGAATGAGCCGCGTGCGAATTTTTATGCTGCTCATTGTGAAGGACTTTGATTCCTGACCTATGCTGCCAATTTCTTCGGTAAATGTATCTTTTGTAAAAGTAACAAGGGGTTTGGCAAAGATTATTAGACCAAGAATCAGCACAGCCATCAGCAATAAGCTCAAAGTTCGCATCCGTGAAGAATAGAGAAAAATAAAGGCAAACAGGAACATACAGGAAGAAGTGATAATAGCAATTCTGGCACCTTCAATGATAACAATGCTCATAATAATAAAATAGCAGAGCAGTGAAATAAGCCCCAGTAATTTGCTTTTTTTAATCTCCGGTAAAAACAGAATAAAAGGAATTAAGAGATTGAAAACGGCAGCTAACTGATTAGGTCCGTAAAAAGGACCTGTAGGCACGAAAGTTGTTTTATTGTATAGAAGGGATTGCGGCAAATGATGCCAGGTAAGCATTTCCCACATAGCGATAGCGATATAAACTATAACAATAAAAAACCAGAACCAGGGAGCGCATTTTTTCACAGTGAGGTCTCTGCAAAAGATGCTTACAATGATAAACAGCATCGTTTTTTTGAAAATCAGTTCGGAATGCACGATGGAGATAGGTTTTACAAAAGACCAATTGTAGCTGAGAAAAGAATAGCTTGTCCAAGTAAGTAAAAACAGTGCCGGGAGAAAATTTACTTTATTAAAAACAATTACATCTTTGTTGATGAGGGCATACAGCATACACACACAGGCAATAAACAAAAAATACATATTGTTAATGCCCATCGCAACGGGAAAATATTCCAGCAGAAAAGAAACCAATAGCAGCCCTGTGACCAGATGTCCTAATCTGATATTATTATAAGGAATGCTGAGAGTGGCTGTGTTCAGGAGACCTTCTTCTTATGGAATAGAGCAGTGTTAATGGCTGTAATTTTCTCTTTGTTCTCCCCCTGTAAGCTTTCTAAAATTAAAGCCAGAACGCAGGATAGAACAAAGGCAGCCACAGTAGATAATACAACGGTTAAAGCTCTTTTAGGTTTAGACCTGATACCTGCCAGCTGAGGGGCATCATAAACCTCAAAAGTAGGCAGGTCTTTCACTTCTTCCAGTTTGGCAAGTTCAAATTGCGGGTAAAGATATTCTATAATCTTTTTTTCAATTTCCACATTCAGCATCAATTGAGCATATTGCATTGCCAAATCGGGTATTTTATCTATTTGGACGATATATTCGGGCACCAGATCGCTACCGCTATTTTCCAAGCTCTTTATTTTTTGTTTCAGCAATTGCATTTTTTCGGCTAAAGCAATTACTGCAGGTGAATCTGAAGAGTATTGACTTTGGGCAAGGGAATGTTCAATTTCGGTTTGCATATATTCGGACACAATTTCACTGTAAAGTGTCAGTTGGGCTTGAGTTTGTTGAGTAATATCAATGGAGCGATTTTTCTTCTGAAAATCCCTCAATAATACAGAAAGGGAATCAACGGTTTGCAAATGATTGTTTACCTGTTTTTCCAGAAATTCCCTTTTTTGGCGTCCTTTGCTCATTTTACTGTGCAGAATGTATTTATTCAAAGAATCCACATGATATTGCACGATTTGACGGGAGAGTTCTTTGTTTTTGGTTTCCGCTATGATATTTACCAGGTATGTCTTCTGGTCGTAAAAAATCTGCATAGTAGATTCGCTAAGCTGTTTAACGGCAAGTTCCATTGCTTTCAGGGTATCGGGTTCATCTATTTTATAATAGGGTATCAGGTTAAACTTTCTAACCACCTCTTCCTGAAATTTGCGGCTTTGCATAATGTAAATAAAATCCACTGCCATATCAAATTTATCTGTTTGCAGAATGCCACTGCCTAAAATATCCATTATGCCTCCTCCCAGGGAACCTAATCCTCCCGATTCTGCAATAGGCATAAGAGTTGCTTTGGATTCCCAATATTGGGGAACAAGCAGAGAATATATGATAGCAGCAATAGCTACAAGACAGCAGATAGTTATTACCAGATATTTGCGTTTGGCAATTACCAGAATAATATCCAGCAGGCCTAATCCGTTTTTATTCATTTTCCATCCTCTTGTGAGGTCTTAATAGTTGTTTGCAGGATAGCGCAGAAAGATTTCATCGTTTTCTTAAACTATAGTTTTAATTGCAGAAAAGGTTCCAGCACGGCAGGCAGATTGATGTTTCCCTCTTCTGTTTGATATGTTTCCAAAATAGCAATCAGCAAACGCGGAGTAGCAACTCCGGAGCCGTTTAAGGTATGCACATATCTAACTTTTCCGCTTTTATCCTTATAACGGATATTAGCGCGGCGTGCTTGAAATTCACCAAAAGTGCTAATTGAGCTTACTTCCAAATATTTTCCTGTTCCTGGAGCCCAGACCTCCAAATCGTAGGTCTTTTGAGAGGCGAAGGATAAATCGCCGGTGCAAAGGGTTACCACTCTATAATGCAAATTGAATGCCTGTAAAATATCTTCCGCATCGCAGAGTATTTGTTCCAGCGCTTCGGCTGATTTTTCCGGTTCTGTAATATGCACCAATTCTACTTTATTGAATTGATGCAGGCGTTGTAAGCCCCTTGTTTCTTTTCCATAGGAACCTGCTTCTCTTCTAAAGCAGGGAGTGTAAGCTGCAAATTGTTTAGGCAGGTCTTTATAGGAAAGCACTTCCTCCGCAAAAATATTTGTTACGGGAACTTCGGCAGTGGGAATCAGAAACAAATCATCTTTTTCAATGCGATACATATCTTCCTCAAGTTTAGGCAGTTGTCCTGTTCCGGTCATCGTTTTTCGGTTTACTGCCAAAGGAACCATCAATTCAGTGTAATGATGTTTCTGCCGATGAAATTCCAGCATAAAATTGATTATGGAGCGTTCCAGACGAGCCCCCTCACCTGTATAAATTGGAAAACCGCTACCGCTAATTTTTGCTCCCCGGGGCAAATCCAGCAGGTTATTTTGGATTGCCAGTTCCAGATGGTCTTTGGGAGTAAAGGAAAACTGTTTTGGTTCCCCCCAAACTTTCACTATCTTGTTGGAGCTTTCATCTCTGCCAACGGGAACATCTTCTTGGGGAATATTGGGAATAGTTAACAGCATTCTTTCCAGTTTTTCGTTTACAATGCTCAATTGAGCGGAGAGTGCTTTAATTTCTTCCGCGGTTTTGGTCATTGCCTGAAGTTCATTTTCAATGCTTTCCCCGGTTTTTTTCTTCTGGGCAATAAGGGAAGAAACGCTGTTTTGATGTGCTTTCAGGTTATCAAAGGCAAATTGCAGATCGCGTCTTTGTTCATCAATTTCCAGCAGAGCATCCAAATCCGCTTTTTCATTTTTATTGCGAATTGCCTGTCTAACGAGTTCTATGTTATTACGGATAAATTTAATATCTAACATTCTTGTCCTTTATTTTTCATTCCGATTTTCACCATTTCCAGAAAATCCTCTTCCTTTAAAGAAGCGCCTCCAATTAAGCCACCATCAATATCTGGGCAAGCTAAAAGTTCCTCCAGGTTACCTGGTTTGATGCTTCCGCCGTAAAGGATAGAGAGTTCTTCTGCAATTTTTTCGCCATAATTACTTTGCAGCCAGTTCCGAATTAAATTATGCACTTCCTGTGCCTGGAAAGGACTGGCAGTTTTACCGGTGCCAATTGCCCAAACAGGTTCATAAGCTAACACTATTTCTTTTCCGGTAATTAGGTTAATGTTTGCCAAACAGCCCGTAAGCTGGCTTAAAATAACTTCCGTCGTTTTGTTTTCTTCCCGCTGTTGCAAGGTTTCTCCAATGCAAACCAGGGGAGTGATTTGGCTGGCAAAAAGTTTTAATATTTTAGCATTTACGGTGACATCTGTCTCATTATGGTATTGACGGCGTTCAGAATGCCCTACAATACAATATTTCAAACCCAACGATGCCAACATTGATGCTGAAACCTCTCCGGTATAAGCTCCGTTAGAATAAACGGAAACATCCTGAGCGGCAACCTGCATACAGGAACCGAAAGAGCCCTTCAATGCCTCATTTAGAAAGGGATAAGCGGGTGCAATTAAAGGAATTACATTATTTAACTCCAGCTCTTTTAACGCTGGAACTACAATTTGCAAATAATCCTTTGTTTCCTGTAATCCTTTATTCATCTTCCAGTTACCTGCAATATATATCTTCCGCATTAGCATACCTCACTTCTTTCAATCTTTTATATCACTCAAATTTTACTTTGCATATTAGGTCAAGTATTTTTCTTTTAGCCGGGACTTCTACTTCCGATTTGATAGAAAAACATCGGCAAAAAAGATATTGCAACTGGAGAGGAGTAAATCCCGGAGGGTTGACCTCCTGGTCAACCGCCCTTTGAAATTTATTTCATCACAAAAGAGTTAGCGATAAGGAAATACTTTATTTGTAAATAGAACGACAGAAATGCCGTTCTACTGTCAAATCCCGGAGGGTTGACCTCCTGGTCAACCACTCTTTGAAATTTATTTCATCACAAAAAAGTTAGCGATAAGGAAATACTTTATTTGTAAATAGAACGACGGAAATGTCGTTCTACTGTCAAATACCGGAGGGTTGACCTCCCGGTCAACCCCCCTTTTTTCCTTTTTTAGGACACCACACTATTCCTTACCATTTCTCATATCATTCCCGTATCGTTCCCATATCGTTCCCGTATCGTGATACGGGAAAGTTATGGGATTGTATTGATAAATATAGCGGTTATGGTAATCAAACAAGAAATAGGCATTAACCGGAACAAACAGGAGCCAAAAAAAAGTTATTCTTATTTTTATGTAAGCAACAAAATAAGCGAGGTATCTGCCACTTAAACAGATACCTCGCATTATAAAATAGTTATCAAGCTTCTATTTATGCATTTTTGCCACCAGGGAAGCCACATACCAACCCTGATACCGTGCACCTTCCAATTCGTTTTCCGAAGGCATTCTGCTGCCATCTCCAACAATTGTGGAAGCGCCATAAGGTGTTCCACCGGAAATCTCATCCATAGTTCCCTGACCCTGAAAAGAATAGGGCAGACCTGTAATCAACATACCGTGATGCAGAAGAACGGGATAAAAACCCAAAATGGTGGATTCCTGCCCGCCATGCTGAGCCGAAGTGGAGGTAAAAACACTGCCGATTTTACCTGTTAACGCACCTTTAACCCATAAAGAACCGGTTCCATCAATAAAGGTTTTCATTTGTGAAGGCAAACTGCCAAAACGCGTGGGAAAACCGAAAATAATGGCATCCGCCGTGGTTAAATCGCCAATTTCGGCAACCGGGATGTGAGCAAATGCTTTTCTTGCTTCTGCAGCACCGATTTTATGCAGAATATCAGAACTCAGCGTTTCCGGAACCTGTTTTATTTCCACTTCCATTCCTTCTACCTTTCTGGCACCTTCTGCAACCGCTTCCGCCATTTTGTAGATGTGTCCGTAGGCAGAGTAAAAGAGGACTAATACTTTCATCTTTGTAAACTCCTTATTCTTTAGCTTTATGGATATATTAACTGAAAAGTTGCCTTTGGCAAGTTCAGGAATTGTGACGGGGATTATTTAGCGCTAAGGGGCTTTGGGCGAAGTTATAGCAGGGCTTTGAGGTCTAAAATAAAATTCTCTATATGCTTTTCCGTTGTGTTAAAACTGCACATCAGGCGGACTTCGTTTTTTTCCTCATTCCAAGTGTAAAAATGATATTTTTGTTGCAGGGGTTCTATTATCTGCCGGGGCAAAACTACAAACAGAGAATTAACAGCAACTTCCTGAGTAATAGTTATTTCCGGAATTTTTTGCAAACGCTCTGCCAATAATTTTGCCATTGCATTTGCAGCCATAGCATTTTTTAGATATAAATCGTCTGTCAGATACGCCTGATACTGAGCTGAAATAAAACGCATTTTGCTTAAAAGCTGGCTTGCCTGCTTCCGATAAAAACGCATTGCGGAAGTTAGGTCAGGACGAAAACTGATGATTGCCTCGCCACAAAGTAAACCATTTTTGGTGCCTCCAAAACTTACAATATCCGCAGCAATATCTTTGGTCATTTCTTTTAAGGAACATTTTAAAGCCGCTGCGGCATTAGCCAAACGCGCACCGTCAATATGCAAAAACATATCATTTTGATGAGCAAAATCAGCTAATTCCTGCAATTCCTGCAAGGTGTATAAAGTTCCAAATTCTGTGCTTTGCGAAATGGAAATAATCTTTGCCTGGGAATGATGTTGATCACGATTTCCTAAGAGATGTGGAGCAATAAGTTTTGGAGTGAGTTTGCCATCCGGGGTTTCAATTGGTTTTAACCGACCCTGGGTAAATTTTTGCACGGCACCGCATTCGTCAGTATTGATATGAGCGCTTTGGGCACAAAAAATGGCATTATAGGAATGCATAATTGCCTGCAAACATAATATATTAGCACCTGTTCCAGTAATTACAAACCAGGCATCACAATTTCCTCCGAAAAGTTCTTTAATTTGTTCTAAAACCTTTATAGTTAGCGGATCATCTCCATAAGCCGGACAAAAGCCCTCGTTAGCATTTAAGATAGCTGCTAAAACCTGGGGATGTATTCCGCTGTGATTATCTGAGCCAAAACTAACTGAATTCATTTATATTACCTCATTTATCTTATTTAGCTTAAGCTTAAGTCGTTCAATGCGTTTATCTACAGCAGCTACTTTTTGGTCATTAACGATTGGACGGCTAATTAAGTAGGACTTTAATTTTTCGGCATTAACAAGGGCTTCTCCATAGCGGTGATAATATTTTTCCAGAATGATACAGACCTCCTGCAGGGAAACAGGACAATTTAAAGAAGCAGCAATATTAAAACACTCATAAGCGGAATCAATGTCCTTTTCCTTTTTATAAATAATGCCCAGGTCACGCAGCACATCTTTATCCACAATTCCAAGCGAAAGCATATCTACTAAAATGTTTTTAGCAATGTCTATCCGATTCTGGCTTTGATACAACATTGCCAAGGAATGATAATCAATCCGATTGTCCATTCCCCCTGGGGGAGGGTAACTGATACTGTTACAAATAAGAGTAAAAAGAGCAGCCGTATGCAAAATGTCCGTGTGATTATGTAAAAAAACCCTTTGCATAAGCTCAGGATTGCCATTTAACAAAAAACTGAAATAGGTCTGCGGAATTTCACCTCCTTCAATATCCAGTTCTTTGTCTCTAATTTGACCCAGAATGTAAAATTCTATGGTTTCCAGGGCACAGGAAGGAAGCTTGTTTTTCCATAAACGCCGGGCAAGATGAAGTAAATCCAGATGCTCCATTGCCCTTAAATTAAGCCAAATTTGATGATACAGCAAACGAGATTCCAACACAGGAACATCAAAGGTCTTACCGTTAAAAGTTATCAGCAAGGACTTTTCGTCTATCAGTTCTATCAAGCGATCAAAAGAATTTACCTCTGCTTCAGGATCAGGTAAAAAAACCTGCTCCACTATAAAGCTCTCATTTATATAATAACCCAAACCAATCATAAAAGCAAAAATGCCGTTACTGCGTAATCCGGTGGTCTCCAAATCCAGAAAAAGGATGTCCTCTTTTGTCCGTTCTTTGCTTTTATCCAAATTTGCCCAATTGAGAAGAACTTCCGGCAGGATTTCAGGATAAAGAGACAATCCCTCAATTTCTGTTTGCAGAGGATATGCTTTTTTTGTGTAGAAATAGGGGTCTTCCGGGTGAGCGGAAAATTCACCTTCTATGGAATGTTTTAATGTTTCTCGTAATAATTCTTTCAGTTCTGAGGCGAAAAACTCTCTATCCTGATTCATATCCTGTATCATAATTTTTCCTCTTAAAAAAACCAGGAAGTATAAAGAGGTAGTTTTGTCAAGAGGTCTTGAGGGCGAGAGGTCTTGAGGTCTATGAGGTCTTGAGGATTGGATAAATCCCTCAGCCCTCAGCTCTCAGCCCTCAGCTCTCAGCCCTCAGCCCTCAGCCCTCCGCTCTCTGCCCTCAGCCCTCAGCCCTCCGCTCTCAGCTCTCAGCCCTCAGCCCTCTGCCCTCAGCCCTCAGCCCTCTGCCCTCAGCCCTCAGCCCTCAGCCCTCAGCCCTCAGCCCTCGGTCTGCTGAAAATCTCTGGACAAGAACAGCCCTTCCAAGATAATGAATAATAAAGGAACAAAGCAGATGCATAACAAAAAGAAAAAGCAGAAAAATAGTCGTCTTAGAACCAGTTTTAAAACCTCCATAACGGAAGGTATTTTTGCTCAGATATACGGAAATCTTTCTGCTATCGGTTCTTCCTTCATTGTAAAACTGATGGTGATTTTAGACGCTTCGCCAATGCATTACAGTTTGCTAAGTGCTATAGGTCAGGTCTCTGCAATTTGGCAACCTTTGGGAGTAGCTGTTACGCATAAACTGAAGGAACATAAATCTACCTGTATAATAATAACTGCTGTCGGGCGATTTTTAACCATCTTTTTAGGGCTGTCTTTGCTTTTTAATAATACGCTACACGGTATCTGGTTTGTGCTTATACTGCTGTTTTTCAGTGCCGGTTTACAATCTTTGGGTGCAAATATTTGGATTGCCTGGATTAGCGATTTGATTCCTCTTTCCCTGCGAGGACGCTTTTTCTCCAGACGCAATCAAATTTTGGTTGGAATTGGTTTGATAGTTAGCTACCTCGTCAGTTTTCATATAGACCTTTTTGAATCAGCCAAAGGTGCATTCAAACTTGGTTACATCCACTTCTGGGGAGCGGAAAAATTCTTCCTGCCGCAAAATCAACCCTGGTTTTTAGCCGGGGTCTATGTTTTTGCTTCGCTTATTGGTTTAATTGGCTTATATTTTCTGAACCGTCAACCGGAAAGTCCTTTGCCTTCTGTTCAGGAACAGCGTTTACGGGAGCGTTATTTTGCCCCTGTGAAAGATAAAAACTTCCGTCTGCTGTCTGTTTTTGGAATCTGGTGGATGTTAGCAATTGGCGTTGGCAGTCCTTTTTGGGGACCTTTTATGATGAAGAAACTCTCTATGAGTATGTTTGAAATCCAAATCTACAATACTATAAGTGTGTTATCTTCACTTTTGTCTTACCAATTTTGGGGTCGCTTTATAGATAAAAACGGCAATAAAACGGCTATGCAGATCTGTATTGCTTTGGGTGGATTAAATCCCATGCTCTGGCTGTTTACCAGTCCTGGAAATTATTCTATTCTGTGGCTGGAGGCAATTATTTCAGGTTTTATGTGGGCTGGAACAGGAATTATAACTACCAATTTTGTTCTTTCGGTAGCTGAAAAAGGCAAGGAACAGGTTTATTCCGGAATTTATGGAGCTATCACAGGATTGGCAATGATGCTTTCTACCCTTGCCTGTGGAATATTTTATCCTTCTCCTTTAACAATTGGCAAAAAGCTGTTGGAGCCGGAACAGGTAATTTTCGGAATCGGAGGAATTATGCGCTGGCTAAGTTTTATCCCTTTGTTGTTTGTTGTGGAAAAAAGAACTGTCCCCTTGCCTAAGGCGTTGCTTTCTCTTTTCCGGAAAAATACAGATAGGTCACTTAAGAAATAGTTGAACTGTTTAAACTTCTATGTCAGGAGAAGAAACGGTCTGTTTTTCCTGTAGCCGGAGCTCGCTGTAGCTCCGCTCTTGGTTTAAACTTCTATGTCCGGAGGAGGAACGGTCTGTTCTTCCTGTAGCCGGAGCTCGCTGTAGCTCCGCCCTTGGTTTAAACTTCTATGTCAGGAGGTGGAACGGTCTGTTTTCCTGTAGCCGGAGCTCGCTGTAGCTCCGCTCTTGGTTTAAACTTCTATGTCCGGAGGAGGAACGGTCGGTTCTTCATAAGGGGTCTCAATTATAACCTCAGATCTATCTACTGCTCTAATTTCATGATAGAAAATTGCCTTAGCCGTATAAATATAGCTCCAAATCCACAAAAAACCAATTCCGAAAGATAAACACCCCAGTAAAATCCATCCTAAAAAGGAAAGCTCCAACCAAAAGAGCTCCGCTTTATGACCTTTCATCATTTCTTTACTGACTCTAATTGCATCATTGGCTGAAAGATTGGGATTATCAGCCATTATGAAAAAAGTCATTGAATAGGCAAATGAGGCAACGATTCCAGGAATTATCAGCAGTAAAGACCATAAAAAAACATAAATAATTACTAATACTCCAGCTGTAAAACTACGGGCGAAATCTTTAAAACCGGAAAATACCAGTTCCACACTAATCTCTTCACCCCGAACCAGTTTCAAAAATACAATGGCTAATCCCAATGTTATAGGTCCTGTAATAAGGAGAGAAATAACCGTTCCAAGAAAAGGAATTGCAGAAAGCCCTGCATTAAGAATTGCTATAATAAGAATTATTAAAGCACAGGGATTATTCCATTTCCCTTTTAAATACTCTCTGGCATTATAACGAATTTCAGTATAGGTTAGCATCATCACCTCACTTTTTTCTCTATAATTATTAGTTTTTATCCCCTATCTGCTGTCAAGTATTTTCTGCTTGCAGTGCAAATTAGATAGCTGAATTGATTATGCTTTCTTACTTATTTTTTCAAATTGTATCACCAATTTTTCAAATCTGCGTTTTTGCTGGTTTGCGATATCACTATTTTTTCAAATGGATTTCACGACTTTTGTAGATTGGATTTCCAACTTAAACTAGCTGAATAGGTTGCACAGCATCTAATATTATTCTGATCACAATGGATTTTGTATACTGGAATATCAAGTTTTTTTTAGTAAGTTACATAAAACATTTGCTTGCATTTGATTACGGGTCATCCACTTAGAATTGATTAATCATGAAGACATCAATTATCTTATGTTATTGATCAATTGTGGGATATCTCACTATTCCTTCTAATCTGTTATTACTTTTTTGTAGATCTTGAATTGAAGAAGTCGAGATACAGAATTCTTTTTCTGGAGTTATCCAGATTAGAGATAATGTTTGATGTATTTATCTAAAATTTATCTTACGAAAAACAGCCATAAGCCGACTATTGAAGTGCCACCTGTAGCACCATCAATTGATCTCTTGACATCATTCATTGTAGCAAATCTGCTGTTATGCTCATCGTATATATCAGTTCCTTTAACTGTTGCAACTTTATGGTTATGCTCGTTGTAGATATCACTACCTTTTATAGTTGCAACTTTGTGGTTATGCTCGTCATATATACCCGTACCTTTAATTGAAGCAATTTTGTGATTCGATGATGTATACAGATCACTTCCCTTGAATTTGAAACTGGCCATAATATGCTCCTTTTTGTGATTTAATTCTGTTAATTTACTTGTCAAACTCATACATTTATTTAATTTGACCCCTTTCTTTCTGTAATGCTTTTCTTTCTTTTATAATGTCTTCCATCTTCAACATAGATTTTTTCATTTTTTCCACCTCTGATTTAACTATGGGTTCTTTCATAATTTTTTTGGCGATTCTTTTGTCAATCCCAAGAGCTTTAAATACTATGTTAAATATTGAATACGCTATACTCATTGTTCCTCCATGAGTAAACTCTATAGAGATTCTCAATAATAAACATTAACTACTATGGCTGATTTCTGTCAATAAAAAAATTCCTAACTTTGGGAGTATGACAAAAAAATGTAACCGCTCACAAATATCACAGATTACACAAATAAAAATAATTGTTTCCCGCAGATTACACAGATTTCGCAGCCAGAAATAAGGATTCCGAATTTGTTCTTAGTTCTTCGCTAATTATAAAAAATAACGAGCAAAAAACAAATCAATTTAATCCAGTCAATTCAGTTATCTTTGTTCTCTTATTCAGTCACCGAAAAAAAACTTTGCATTCCCGCACTACGAACTAAGAACTATAAAATCACCCTCTCATCCTTAACAATTTCTCTTGCCAAAAAAACAGAGCCGTAATAAAAGGCAAAAAAATAAAAGGGAGAGAGAAATGACCTATTTATATGTAGTAATCGTGTTTGCGATTCTAATCCTGGCTTTTATTTCCAGGGGGATGATTATTGTGCGTCAGGCAAGCGTGGTAATTGTTGAACGCTTGGGTAGGTATTATCGGACTTTGGAATCCGGAATTCATATCATTATTCCGATATTTGATAAAACCCGTCCGATTCATTGGCGTTATAACAAAACTGATTATCGCGGGAATGTAGTAGTTGTTAATAAAGTGGAAGATAGAATTGATTTAAGGGAAAATGTGTATGATTTTCCGCGGCAGAATGTTATTACCAGCGATAATGTTTCCATTAATATCAATGCCTTACTCTATTTTCAGATTACAGACCCCTATAAAGCTGTCTATGAAATCGGCAATTTACCTGAGGCAATTGAAAAACTAACTCAGACCTCCTTGAGAAATGTAATTGGTGAATTGACATTGCAGGATACTTTAACCTCTCGCGATGCTATCAATGCCAAATTGCGCGATATTTTAGATGAAGCAACTGATAAATGGGGCGTGAAAGTTAACCGCGTAGAAATGCAGGAAATTGTGCCTCCCGAAGAAATTAGAACGGCTATGGAAAAAGAAATGCGCGCTGAACGCGATAAAAGAGCCAAAATTTTACAGGCAGACGGGGAACGCGAATACCAGATAAGAGTTGCCAACGGAGAAAAGCAAGCCCGGATTTTACGGGCAGAAGGTGAAGCACAGGCAAAAATACTGGTTGCAGACAGCGAAAAGAAAGCAATATTACTAATTGCCGAAGCAGTGAAAGACACAAAAACAGACCCGGCTCAATTTCAAATTGCCCTTAGATATGTGGAAGCGTTTAAAGAGATTGTAAAACAGGGAGATAAAACAGTTGTTTTACCCTACGAATCATCTGCTCTTTTAGGTAGTGTGAAAACCCTGGGAGACATCTTCCAAAAATGATTTATCAGGAAAAGCTAACCAGCAGAAATAATTTTGGATAGCAGGAGTCGTCACTGCCCAAAAGGCAATCAATTTTATTCCATATCATTTGGTAGTGAGGACTCCTGCCACAAAATGGAGGAGAGGAGTAAACCTGCCGGGTAAGATTAATATTTACATATTCTTTTGATCTGGAGAACCTTACCGTTAATACAAAGGCGGGCAAAATAAATGCCTGCGGCTACATTTTTACCTTTTGCATCACAGCCATTCCAATTATATTCTACAACTTCATTTTTTGCAGAATTGCCTCTGAAAGTAGTAACTTTTTGTCCTTTAAGGTTATAGATTTCAATTTTATGCTTATTGGAACGGGGAACCTTCACTTGCAACAGCAAATTACTGTGCATAGGATTAGGATAAGCATTAAACATAGCTGTCTCAATTGCAGGAATATAGGGATCATCAATAGCAACAGGCAGGGAAGCGACCCCGCGGTAGAGTTGATAATAATCCGGTTCTTCATTTTCTCCTTCCGTAAACAGCATAAAAGTTACTTCCAAAGTGTTCTGCTGACGAGGTTGTAAACAAAGCTTACTTTGAGAGTGAATTTGAGGTTCCAGAAAATCCAGTTGCCAGGTCTCTACAGGAGTTAATGTGCCGTCATTGTTTAACTTCCGAAGGTTAATTGTCCTATTGGATTCCAGAGTAGCAAGAAGAATATCTCCGTTTTCCAAAACAGCAACATCATTCATAGCCGAAAAGACAGGTAAAGATAGAGAATTGATAACAACATAGTTTTCATCGGTAAAAACATTTATTTTCAGTTCCCTGCTGCCGTTTGTTTCTTTTTCCTGATGAATCAGCAGAGCATTATCTGCCAGGATATGCAAGCCGGAAATATTGCCCTGGTCTTTCGTCAGCAAGGTTAAATTCTCAATTGAGGGTAAATCTCCTGTCCGGGCAGCAAGAACATCATTGGTAGCAAAATATGCTTTATCTCCTTTACGGACAAAACATTTACTGTGAATTGGTTTATATTGCGGGACACAATCAACTTCTGCAAAACCATTTAAATTTTCTGTTGTGGACCAATCGCCTACTGAAATTCCCAGTTTCCAGGGATAAAAAACCGGGTGATTAGGGTCTTCAAAACCCCAGCCGAAACGATTATCTGCGTGCTGAATCTTTTTATAACCAATACTTGGTCCTAATACACCTGGATAATCTTGGGCGCCTAAATAAATACCTGTTGGAGAATCAGTATAAGAAACAGAAGAATTTCCTCCGCAAAAGTCATTATCGGGATTCCATAAACCACCTGAAGGAATTTCATAATCATATAAAGCCCTGTGTAAAAACCCATAACGGATTTGATTGATGGCACCCCAAACTTGAATAGTACCCCTTTCCAAATAAGGATGAGCTTCTGGCCAAAGGGGATTATACCAGGGTAAATCTAATAGAGGAAGCCAGGGATTTGCAGAGGTCTGAGGATAATAATAGCGATGTAAATCAATCCAGGTATAAAGAGAATCCCCAATTAACACATCGGGCATTGAGGGATGCGGATGCTGATATTCAAAACTGAAAACACCTTCCTTCAGGGGATTATCCGGTTCTTCTGCTAAAGCATAAATATCGGCGTAATAATTACCGGGATTAGCATCAGGAAAGCAATTGGGATGAATTCGTTCATTCGTTACAGGATCAACATAACCGTATTTGAGGAGAACACATTTTTCTGAAACAAGCTTAACGGAATCGTTAGGATTATTTTCAGGTGATTCTCCCGGAACTGTTCCACTTAATAAAATCTCACCAATAATCATTATTGTATCTGTAGCACACCAAACTTGATGACCGCTGAAAGTTCCTTTGATCCAAAGTTTGGAATTTACAAAAAACCCCCTGTTATTACAATGCCCAAAGGTAGCATTTGGAATCCAGATAGTATCACAAATCGTAAAATGATTAGTAAACAATGGTGGTTCTTCAATACCTACGGGATAATTTGTCCAGACATCTGTAAAGGTGCGATGTGGAAGTGTAATTTGTCCTACATAAGCAATGCAGTTATCTCCCTGGACATCTACCAGTAAAATACGATTGGGATCATAATCAGCAGGACCTACCCATAGATAATTCTCCCTGGCAAACGAGAAATTGGAAAACTCCAAAGGAGGGGCATTTTCTATTAAACCCCCTTGAAATACAGAATCTAAAGGAAATGCTGTTGGAACACTGTTAACATTACCTGAAATAATCACCGGCTCGTGGAAAGTTGGCCAACCATTATTTGTTCCTCCACCTGCTTGTTTGATATTTATATCTGAATTACAACGAACGACACCCTGAACATCTGCAAATCCGTAAAAATAGGTATTAGTTTGATTCGGACTTAAGAAATCTTTGTAATAAATATGCACTGGTTTAAAGTGTTCCGGCTCCTCCGGCTGCAAATACTGTTCCTGATCCCATTGCGGATAGGGAACTTTTAAGGCAAACTGTCTCAAAAGTCCGTTATATTTCTCTATATAAGGACTGCTTTCAAAAGTATTCCAGTTTTGGGAAATACTCCAGGAATTGCCCGAATTAGAACTTTGAGCATATTGGCTGATATGCTCTTCGTGATTATTCCAGCTGACAATTATTTCTTCCGGACTGTAAAATAAAGTCGGTTCCGTATAGTGAAACAAAGAACTATCTACAATACTGCTTTGCCAGGTTTGACCTCCATCATAACTGATTTGGAAAAGAAGATGATAATACAAATTGTTATTTTCCGACCGCCGGGCTAATACATAAGCCAAGGTATCGCTTTTTGCATAACAACCAAGCTTACCGGCAAAAAAACTATCGCCCATACTATTTACCGGACCAAGCTCTGCCAAAAGAAAAGCAACACTAAGCGCTATCAGAATGAATAAACAATACTTTTTCATTGTATCCTCCTGATACATATAATCTTTATTTTTAAGGAAGCACTATTTATTCCAGAAGCAGCATATATTTATCTGTTAAATAAATAGATACATCAATTATTGCAGGTGTTCAGGGAAATTGAGAGTATAGCAGATAAGTTAGCTAAAAAAGAAGCCGCTGTTTAAAGCGGCTCCTGTTTATTAGATTGACGGGTTTACTATCAAAGTTGCTTTATTACTGATTTTCCGGGGAAATAAGCAGCATCATATAAATCTTCTTCAATGCGGAGCAGCTGATTATATTTTTCCATTCGTTCACTACGGGAAAGCGAACCGGTTTTAATTTGTCCGGTATTTAAGGCAACTGCCAAATCGGCAATAAAAGTATCTCCTGTTTCGCCGCTACGATGGCTTACAACTGTTGTCCAGCCAGCTTTATGAGCCATATTTATGGCATCAATGGTCTCGGTAACGGTTCCGATTTGATTTAGTTTAATCAAAACGCTATTGGCTATGTTATCTTTAATGCCTTTGGCAATAATTTCGGGATTAGTAACGAAAACATCATCGCCAACAATCTGAATTTTATTACCCAGTTTGGCATTCATTTTTTTCCATCCGCTCCAGTCGTTTTCTGCCAAGCCATCTTCAATAGAGCAAATAGGATATTTAGCAATCATACTTTCGTAATATTTAATCATCGCGTCGCTGTTAACTTTCTTTCCTTCAAACAAATACTTTCCATCTTTAAAGAAACTGCTGGCAGCGGCATCAATAGCCAGGTAAATATCTTTTCCAGGAATATAACCTGCTGTCTTAATTGCCTCTACAATTACGATAAATGCTTCTTCGTTTGATGCCAGATTGGGGGCAAAACCACCTTCATCACCAACGGAAGTTACTAAACCGCGTTTTTTGAGAATTGCTTTGAGAGAATGAAAAACCTCAGCATTCATTTGTAACGCCTGCTTAAAACTTTTTGCCCCTAAAGGCATAACCATAAATTCTTGAATATCAACATTATTATCGGCATGCGCTCCACCATTGAGAATATTACTCATCGGCACAGGAAGGGTATTGGCATTAACACCTCCCAAATAACGATATAAAGGCATATTCAGCTCCATAGCAGAACCTCTGGCAACAGCCATAGAAACCGCTAAAATGGCATTAGCACCAA
Source organism: Candidatus Cloacimonas sp. (assembly GCA_035403355.1). Taxonomy (NCBI): domain Bacteria; kingdom Pseudomonadati; phylum Candidatus Cloacimonadota; class Cloacimonadia (SeqCode); order Cloacimonadales (SeqCode); family Cloacimonadaceae (SeqCode); genus Cloacimonas (SeqCode); species Cloacimonas sp. (SeqCode). Next base: position 82,681 of record DAONFA010000001.1, read on the forward strand.
GTTTGGCTTTATTGGGTGTTCCATCCAGAGCAATCATCATCTTATCAATGCTACCCTGCATCAGAGAATCCATTCCTAATAACTTATCAGCGATAATATTATCAATATTGGCTACTGCCTTCAGAACTCCTTTGCCTCCATAGCGTTTTTTATCGTTATCACGAAGTTCTATAGCTTCGCGTTCACCAGTGGAAGCACCGCTGGGAACTGCCGCTCTTACAATAAGATCACTATCTAATTGGACTTCTGCTTCCACAGTTGGATTTCCCCGGGAATCCAAAATTTCGCGTCCGATAATGTAAAGTATGTCAGACATTTTATCCTCCTATTGGTTTTTTTCCTTATATAACGAATGAGGTTTTTTGGCAAGGAAAATCTGAAAAGGCAGAACAAGGGATGATTTATTTCACGCAGATTACGCAGATTACGCAGATTACGCAGATTACGCAGATTTTATTGATTTTTATCTATGCAGTTATTAATCGTAAGTGACAAAAGCCCTCAACTCTTCGCCCTCTGCTCTCTGCTTTTACCCTCTCAACTATTTTTCTATATTTATGTTATTTACTCCGAGTTTTACTTTAACCACCTGTAAAATAATTACCTACAGAGCTTGTGTGGAATAGAATATACACAAACCAGTTTGTGTTGCATAAATTGCCAAATATGCAACACAAGCTCTATATCCTCTTTGTTTATAGATGGTTATAATTTTATTTCACAATGTTATAAAGAGCTCTGAACATAAACAATCCTGGCATTCTTCCTCTGCTCTTTTGGATTTCTATAACGATTTTTTAGCTACGATGTTTATTGGGCGTTATACTTATTTTCGCTGCCGCTTCGCTACTAAATAAAAAAAGACCCTTCCGGTGAGGGAAAGGTCTTTTTCTGTATATAAGTTATAATCGGATTAATACATATCGCCCATATTAGGATTGGGCATCGGCATTGGGGGTTCGGGTTCTTTAATATCCGTAATAATGCATTCCGTAGTCAGCATCAAGCCAGCAATGGAAGCAGCATTTTGGATAGCTGAGCGAACGACCTTGGCAGGGTCAATAATACCGGCTTTGAAGAGGTCTTCAAATTGTCCGTTAGCAGCATTGAATCCCATATGAATATCGCGGAAGTTCTTCAGTTTTTCAACAACCACGGCGCCTTCTTCACCGGCGTTGGCGGCAATTTGATATGCCGGTTTTTCCAGTGCTTTAGCCATAATATCCACAGCCATTTTTTCTTCAAAAGCTAAGCCCTTCAGCTGTTTGAGAGCTTTTGCAGCTTGAATAAGGGTAACTCCACCACCGGGAACAATTCCTTCTTCCACTGCGGCGCGAGTAGCATGCAGAGCATCATCCACGCGGGCTTTCTTTTCTTTCATTTCGGTTTCGGTAGCGGCCCCGATTCTGAGGACGGCAACTCCGCTGGAAAGTTTAGCAAGGCGTTCTTGCAGTTTTTCTTTATCGTAATCGGAAGTGGTCTCTTCAACTTGTGCTCTAATCTGTTTAATTCTTCCCTCAACTGCTTCCGGATCACCAGCTCCTTCACGAATAGTAGTGTTTTCTTTATCTACGATTATCTTTTTGGCGCGTCCCAGATCGCTCATTGTGGCGCTATCCAGTTTGCGTCCCATTTCTTCGGAAATTAAAGTGGCTCCTGTAAGAATTGCAATATCTTCCAGCATTGCTTTGCGGCGATCGCCAAAACCGGGAGCTTTAACGGCAACTACATTTAGAATTCCGCGCAATTTATTTACTACTAATGTAGCCAGAGCTTCGCCTTCAATATCTTCTGCGATTATAAGCAGAGGGCGTCCGGTTTGGGAAACTTCCTGCAGAATAGGAAGCAATTCTTTCAGGGCGCTTATCTTTTTGTCGTAAAGCAAAATAAAAGATTCTTCCAGTTCTGAAATCATCTTTTCCGCATTAGTTACAAAATAGGGTGAAATATAACCCCGGTCAAATTGCATTCCTTCCACTTTTTCCATTCCGGTATCAATGGATTTTGCTTCTTCAATATTGATGATCCCTTCTCTGCCAACGCTATCCATAGCTTCTGCAATCAGAGCTCCGATTTCCGAATCGTTATTAGCGGAAATAGCAGCAATTTGAGCAATTTCTTCACTGCTTTTAATTTCCTTGCTGAATTCCTTAATCTTATCCACTACAACTCTCGTTGCCTTTTCCAAACCGCGTTTCAGATACATTGGATTAACGCCGGCGGTTACATGTTTCAAACCCTCTTCAATAATTGCCTGAGCTAAAATTGTAGCTGTAGTAGTTCCGTCGCCAGCTGTGTCATGGGTTTTTTCTGCAACTTCTTTACAGAGCTGAGCGCCCATATTTTCGTATTCACCTTCCAGCTCAATTTCTTTGGCGATGGTTACACCGTCGTTGGTGATTATGGGAGAGCCAAATTTTTTGTCTAATACAACATTTCTACCCTTAGGACCAAGGGTAACTTTTACGGCATCAGCCAGTTTATCCACTCCGCTTTTTAAACTTGTGCGGGCTTCATGTGCATACTGCATTTGTTTTGCCATCTTGTTTTTCCTCCATAAGATCAGTATTTTAATTTTGGTTTCTTAGCAGTCAATACTTATGAGTGCTAATATTATTATAGCCGAAATTCTGTCAAGCGCAAATTAAATTTTTTGTCTTGATAGCAGTTATCCTATCCAATTCTCCAGAGTTTTCGGGCTGATTGTAAGAGTTTTGCTCACATTATAGCCTGCGCTGAATGTTTTAGAAAAAGTTACCTTGCGCCGGGGATTCCATTTCATTTCGTAAGCAGAAAAAGTATTGTTTTCTTCTTCAATATAATCAATTTCCTGTTTGGAAGTAGTTCTCCAGAAATAGGAATGCACATTCAAACCGTGATTCGCAAGATATTTTCGGCGTTCACTAACTGCAAAATTTTCCCATAATGCGCCTACATCAGTTCGGGAATTGATTTCATTGAAATTACCCGTAATAGAATTAAGAATGCCATTATCCCAAAAATAGACCTTAATTCCCCGTTTAATCTCATTGCGTAAATTTCGTGATAGAGCAGGTAGGCGGTGAATAATAAATGCTTTCTCCATCAGGTCTATATATTTTTCTACGGTCTGATTATCTGCGCCGGCTAATTGAGCTATTTCATTATAGGAGACCTCATTTCCTACTTGATAAGCCAATGCTCTGATAATTTTTTCCAAAATTGGAGGTTTCTTTATCTGTCCTAAAAGGAAAAGGTCTTTGAATAGATAACTGTCAGCAAGTAATTTGAGTAAAGCTTTTTCTTCAGATGGTTTTGTAACTATCTCAGGGTAGTAACCATAAATCAAACGCTGCGGAATTAATCTGTTTTCTTCCAGTAATCCATTATGAACAGTCATTTCTTCGTAAGCCAAAGGGTAAAGCTGATATTGGTATATTCTTCCGGTTAAGGGCTCTTTAATTTTCCCTGCCAGGTCTAAGGCAGAAGAACCACTTGCAATTACTTGAATTTCAGGATAGTTATCTACCAAAAGCTTAATCGCTATACCAATATCATTTAAGCGCTGAGCTTCGTCTATAAAAACAATTCTTTTATTACCAATCAAAGATTTAAGCCGGGAAGAAGTTATGCCCGTAAATATATCTCTTACATCCGGTTCATCACCATTAAAAAAGTAATACTCATTTGCATAGTCCTGCAGAATGTAATTAATTAAAGTGGTTTTACCGCTTTGACGCGGACCTGTAATAATTATTGCTTTCCCTTTAAAGAAGTGCGCCTTAATCTGTTCAGTGATATATCTGGTTATCATATTTACCTCTATGATGATAGATAAACAATAATCCTTTGTTTCCGGGTTGCCGTAAATCTGTCAAGTAAAAAATTGCTGATATTGCGATTCAAATCGCAGAATATTATAATATTTTGCGATTTGAATCGTAATATATAAGGGTAACTCAATCACCCAAATTAAAGTAACGAAAAGGAATTTAGTTGTAAATTCGGCTTATTTTCCGGTTAGCTTCAGCAGTTCCTGATAGAGTTGATTGATATCCTCTTCGGCAATTACCTGATCGTATTCGCTATCTTCAAGTTCTTCGGTTAAATCAAAAGCTGTTTCCAGAGCAATCAGGGCATTCTTATAGTCCTTAAGTTCATAGAGGGTTTTAGCATACCAGAGGTAGGCATCGTAATGTTCTTTATTGGTTTCAATTGCCATTTCCAGGGATTTTTTAGCGGCATCATACTTTCCGCTTTTAAAGAGTGCTTCTCCTTTATGACGCCAGGGGCAGCTCCATTTTGGGGTTGCTTCGTTCAAAAGGTTATAAATACTTATGGCATCGGCATATTTATCCATTTCCAGATAAAGATTTGCCAGGGCAAAGCGTTCGCCGGGTTTTAAATTATCTATATCCGCTTTTGCCAATTCCATTAACCTTAATGCCTCCAAATTGCAGATATAGGCAAGATTCAGTTTTGCCTGCATTCCGCTATTTTCTTCTTTATCAAGTTGGAGGAGATAATTAACTGCCTGTTGATAGGTCTCCAAAGTTTGATTTTGCAAGTATAAAGTTACCGGTGATTCCTGTGCGAGACAGAAGATAAAAACAAGTAATCCCAGAGTTATCAAAGATAGCTTTTTCATTTTCTTAATCCTTTTTATTCGTAGCGACAAAGATATGCCGTCTGTTCTTGCACTTTTACCTGGAATTTTTGCTGTGCAGCAACGGTGAATGTTTCGCCGGTAATAAAGTCCTGCCAGTTTTCCTTGCCTGGTAACTGGACAGTTAATTTTCCAGAAATAACGGTCATTCTTTCAATTGTATTAGTGCCAAATTCAAATTCTCCGAGGTCCATCACTCCTACAGTGAAATTGCCGTCCTCGTTTTGAAAAGCGATGGATTTAACCTTGTCGGCAAAATATTCGTTGGTTTTTAGCATCGTTATCTCCCTTTAGAATTCTTAATTATAGGGCGTTATTCATTTTAGAATAAAACTTAACGGATAAAAAAATGGCTCCGGAAGAGGGGTTCGAACCCCCGACCTAGTGGTTAACAGCCACCCGCTCTACCGCTGAGCTATTCCGGAACAATTTTCAAGGATACCTAATCTTTTCAGCCGTGATTTTTGTCAATCAGAATTTTTGTAAATGCGGAAAAACGACATCTTGTCGTTTGTTGTGGTTGATGAGGACATCAACCCTCCGGAAGAACGACATCTTGTCGTTCCACTTGCAACCGAGCTATTTCTTTATTACGCTTTTTTCAGTAACGAGATGGAAAAACCTATCTGGTTGACCAGGAGGTCAACCCTCCGGAAGAAAGACATTATGTCGTTCATTTTGGTTGATGAGGACATCAACCCTCCGGAAGAACGACATTTTGTCGTTCCACTTGCAACCGAGCAATTTCTTTATTACGCTTTTTTCAGTAACGAGAAGAGCATCCTGCCTTGGTTGATGAGGACATCAACCCTCCGGAAGAAAGACATTTTGTCGTTCATTATGGTTGACCAGGAGGTCAACCCTCCGGAAGAATAACATTCTCCTACTCTGCGGAAAAAGAGTTCTCCGGTTACTATTTAATACTTTCTTGTTTTACTTTTCCGAGACCTCTTTTGCCTTGAAGAAAACGCTGGTTACCAGCTCAATAATGAAACCGTATAAAATTCCTAAAGCCCAGGTCAGGAAAAATATTCCCCATTTACCCATGCCTGCAATTGGTTGAGCCATAGCACTTAAAGAGAAAGGCAATCCTACAATCAGTCCCATCAGTAAGCCGTGTAAAAGCCAATTAATTTTGCAGGCACTGATACCTATAACAAAACCAATCAACACGCGGCTCACGAAAATATTGGCAAGCACTTTCTTCGCTAAGGGCTCAGGGCTTACTGCTGATGCAATTAAACAGGCAATAATCCCTAAAATTATTCCCATTAAAACGGCGATGTAAAAACGCTTGGTAGTCATATTAACCTCCCATTGTCGTGTTACTTATATTATAATGCAAAAGAAAGAATTAAGCAAATAATATTTTTTTCAGCAGGAATGTAATATCAGGGTAAGTTCTTTGCCTTTTTAATGGATATCTAAGTTACTTATATCTGGACTAAAACAATCATTCCTCAGAAAAAGCAATTTCCAGGATGAGGTCTTCCTTGTCTTTTCGGGTATCGGCTATTTGATAGGCATTCAAAATCAATTTCGCTGTTTCTTCTGCCTCGTTTTTATCTGCACAGTGAATTTCTCCTATTTTATCACCGCTTTTAATTTCATCTCCAATTTTGGGATAGAGCATAGCGCCGGCTCCATAATCCAGGGTATCAGTTACTTTTTTTCTGCCTGCTTTAATATGCACTAAGGCATAGCCAATAGCCCTGCAGTCAATTTTATGCACCCAACCGCTTTGTTTAGCTATAATTGGATAAATTACCGGTGAGGAGGCAAAAAGGGAATAGTCCTCCAGCACTTTTGGTTCCCCACCTTGAGCAATAATTATTTCCTTTAGTTTTTCTAATGCCTTTCCGCTGGCAACGGCTTCATCAATCATCGTTTTTGCCTGTTCAAAATCCTTTGCCTTTCCAGCGCTGATGAGCATTTGAGCGGTTAAAACAGTAGTAAGTTCATAGGTATCGGGTAAATAGTTTCCTTTTAAGTATTCAATTGCCTCAATCATTTCCAGAGCATTTCCAACCGCATGTCCCAAGGGAGCATTCATATTAGAGAAGACCACGGTCACTTTTTGACCGAAGCTTTTTCCGGTTGTCATCAATAATTCAGCCAGTTCTTTAGCTTTTCTGACATTGGGCATAAAAGCACCGCTGCCTATTTTTAGGTCAATCACCAGGTGCTTTGTTCCTTCAGCGATTTTTTTGCTCATTATGCTGGCAGTTATTAATCCAGGACTTTCCACGGTAGCGGTTACATCTCTTAAGGCATATATTTTTTTATCGGCAGGAACAAGTTCTGAGGATTGCCCTGCTAAAGCAAATCCGTGGTTTTCCACCAAGGCCTTGAATTCCTGCAGAGAAAAGGAAGTTCTAAACCCCGAAATGGATTCCAGTTTATCTAAAGTCCCTCCTGTATGTCCTAAGCCGCGTCCCGAAATCATTGGCACCAGCAAACCTAAAGAAGCAGCAATTGGAGCCAGCATCAAGCTGATTTTATCTCCCACGCCTCCAGTGGAGTGTTTATCGGCAACCGGCAGACAATTATCAAAATTGATAGTACCTCCGGATTCAATATAGCACTGCGTTAAAGCGGATATTTCTTCAGGATTCAAGCCCTGCAAAAAGCAAGCCATCAAAAATGCGCTCATTTGGTAATCGGCAATTTCGTCCTTCAGATATCCTTGGACTAAATAGGCAATTTCCTCTGCAGCAAGAGCATAGCCATCGCGCTTTTTAATTAAAAGTTCCACGGGATTTTCTTCTTTCATAGTTTTAACCTCTAACTGGTAACGAGTTTAGAACGAATGTAACCGCTGAAAATATCCATCGCCCAAACAATTAAAGCAATCAACCACATTATTAAACCTACATTTCTCCATGCAAGCATTTGCTGCTGTTGATATAGTGCCAAACCAATTCCACCTCCGCCAACAAAACCTACCACCGTAGCCATTCGGATATTCATATCCCAGCGGTAAATGGTAAAAGCCAAATAGGGAGATAAAATTTGGGGTGTAACTCCAAAACGCCATACCTGTAAAGTTGAAGCACCCGTTGCTTTGATAGCTTCAACAGGACCGGGGTCAATATTTTCAATCTGTTCGCTGTATAATTTTATCAGAGCGGCAATGGAATGTATCCATAAAGCGAGCATTCCGGCAAAAGGGCCGATGCCTACCCAAACGCAAAAGATTATAGCCCAAACAATTGCCTCAATACTTCTGAAAACTGTGGAAATAGTGCGGATAATAAAATAGATAATCTTGCCGATAACGGAATGGAACATTAAATTTTTGGCAGCAAAAAAGGAGAGCACAAATGCAAAAGGAATAGCAAAAACAGTAGCCAGTAAAGCCAAATAGATGGTTTCTACCAAAGCGCCCAGCATTGGGACAAGTTCTTTCAAATTCGGACTGAAAATGCCTTTAAGGATGGAACCGGTATTGGCTGCCTGGGTAAAAAAGGCAACCGGTTTTACATCCACAATCACCCAAGCCATAATAAAGGTTATGCCGATTACTATTGCCAGCTCTACTTTCCAGAACCAACCGCTAACTTCAGGGATGGTTATTTTGGCTGCTATGTTATTCTTGCTTAGTGAAATAAGAATAGCTATAAGCAAAGGAATAAGAAAGATAATATAGCTGCTTGCGGAAATACTGAATATCCGCAATAAAAACCAGCAGATACAGGCAAAAATATATAACCAGAGGGCATATTCAATACCCAAAATTTTCATCTTCTTTAACATAGGACAATTTTTAGATACAGATTTATCCAGTCAAGGAAAAAAGCCGAAGAGTAGTGAGAGAACGGCAGCAACATTCATCTTTCGTCATCTTCTCTTTTATTGCTTGCTGGTTTTGTGTTTCTTTAACAATTCTTTAACGCTTCCTTAACGCCGTTAAGGCATTGTTAAAGAGTCGTTAAATCAGCATTAAAGGCACGGGTAAGGACGAGGTAGAAAAGATTCAGGGATGAACAGGTAGCTAAAGCTTTTAAACTATCCTGTCTGTCAGCCATCGCAGGAGGAATAAGTTACTTTTCACCATAGCGGAAATGGCATCCTAACACTTGCGCACAAAACATAGCTACCGGTGATAAAAGTTGACTTTTTGCCAAACTCGTTTATTTTATCTATTAAAAAGTAGTTGTGACCTTACAAAGAAAAAGGTTGACTAACCTGTTGGAGAAAAAAATGTGTCGTCAAGTGGTTAATAAAATGCTTTCAGATATCCGTAAACAAAGAGAATCCGGTTTAGTAAGAAATCGGGCTGTGCTTATCATTTTCTTCCTTTATATATTTTCCTTTGCTTGTAGCGCTATCTTTGCCCAAGAGAAAAGTGAAGAATATTGGGAAGTTAAAAATTGGCAAGAACCCGGAGATGCCATTCCTTTTAAGGAACTGGTTTTAAAAGACGAGGTATATTTTTATAAGAACAAACCCTTCACCGGTATTGCGATAGAACGCTATGCCAATGGCGGTTTACAGCGAGCCGTAACATTTGCCGATGGAAAACAAAACGGGCAAATGCTGATGTGGTATCCTGATGGCAACCCGCAAATGAGCGCCTATTATGTGAACGGTTATTTACAGGGTCGCTTTTTGGGTTGGTATGTTAACGGCAGTGTGATATATGATTTGATGATTAACAAAGGAGCTTACGCGGGTGATAATCTTCTGGATGAAGATGAAACCCGGGAAAGTTCAGAAGAGGAACAAGGAGAAGGAGAAAGTCCTGATAATGACCAAAGTAAAGAGTAAAAACAATTATCTGGCTAAGTTTCAGGAAATGAAACGGGAGGGAGAAAAGATCTGTATGCTTACCGCTTATGACTATGCGATGGCAAAATGCATTTCTGCCACTGCCATAGATCTCATTTTGGTAGGAGATTCTTTAGGGATGGTAGTTTTGGGCTATGCGGATACGCTGCAGGTTACTTTGGCAAATATGATTGAACACTGTTCAGCTGTCCGCCGGGGAGCTCCCGATGCTTTTATTATAGTCGATATGCCCTATCTGACATATCATCTTTCGGAACAGCGAACCCGGCAAAATGCCGCTAAGCTAATCGTGCAGAGTAAAGCTGATGCCGTTAAACTTGAAGGCGGTTCTTTATCCAGGGTGCAAGCCATCAAAGCGATTGTAGATATGGAAATTCCCGTTTGTGCGCACTTGGGTTTAACTCCTCAATCTATTCGTAAATTTGGTGGTTATCTTGTGCAGGGGAAAAAACCGGAAGAACAAGAGGAACTTATTAACCAGGCAAAAGAAGTGGAAAAGGCGGGTGCCTTTATGCTTGTTCTGGAAGGCATTCCGGAACTTTTAGGCAAAGAAATAACGAAAGCAGTGAGCATTCCTACTATTGGCATCGGAGCCGGAAGATATACTGATGGTCAGGTTCTGGTTTATCACGATTTACTTGGCTATTCGGATATGCAACCTAAATATGTTAAGCAATATGCAAATTTAAATAATGACATCACGGAAGCGATAGAATTATATGTGCAAGAAGTGAAAGACAGGGCTTTTCCCGCTAAGGAAAACATCTATTTCCCCATTACATAGTTTTTTTATATTAAGATGAAGCTATTTAGTAATTCTAAGGGAAATCCTGTTTACACTATAATGAAAAACGGGGTCTCATTCTATAAATGATATTACCGAACAATAAAGAAGGATAAGAAAAATGCCGAAAAAAGTAAATGCTCCCGAAGCAATGAGTGCGGAAGAAAAATTGAATGCCTTAGCTAATTTGAAGGATCAGCTGGAAGAAAATTTTATCTCTCTCGGTCAGTTGCTCTCTGAAATCAGGCGTTCCAAATTATATCTCTATAAAGGGTATGAGAATTTCAAGGACTTTGTGGAAACGGAATATCAACTTTCCGGAACAATGGCAGGGAAACTGATGTCTATCTTTGATCTTTTCATTGAAGAGATGGATATAGATGAAGGCGAAGTGAAGGAAATCGGTTTTGATCGCCTGCAGGTTATTAAACCTTTTATGAAAAATGCGGACTGGAATGTGCGCGACGAATGGGTTCATAAAGCCGAAGAGATGCCCTATAAAGAGCTCCGCGACCATATAAAAGAAATGAAACAAAAAGAAAAAGAAGCCAATGTGGATTTGAAAGAGGTCTATATTGAGCAATATTTGGAGAAAATGATTGGATGGTTTAATTGTTCCCGCAAAGAGCTTAATTTCAAGCTTGCTCTCTATTTTCAAGATGCCGATCTGGATGAAATTAAAAAGATCGTCAAAGAGCGCCAACACCTCTTTGAACTTGAAACACAAACCAAAAAGGAGTAATATCCAATGAAACAAATGCACATACTCTGGGTTGACGATGAAATAGACCTGCTTAAACCCTTTATCCTCTTCCTGGAAGAAAGAAACTATCCCGTTGAGACCTGTAACAACGGAACCGACGCTATTGAAAAAGTAGTGGAAAATAAATATGACCTGGTAATTTTAGACGAAATGATGCCAGGTTTGGATGGTCTTTCCACTTTGCAGGAAATTAAACGCATCAATCCCGCTTTGCCAATTGTAATGGTTACTAAAAGCGAAGAAGAGGGCTTGATGGATAAGGCGATTGCTTCGCAGATTTCGGATTATTTAATTAAACCCATCAACCCTAATCAAATTATTATGGCAATTAAAAAGATCTTCCAGGCAGATGAAATTCGAGCCAATCAAATTGGACAACAATATACCCGTTTTATTGCAGAATTGAATCAAAAGCTTTTTGCCACCCCCGATTGGAATGAATGGAGCGAAATTTATCGGGAACTTAGCTATTGGGAATTGCAAATTGATCAGGTGAACGATGAGGGCTTACGCCAAACTCACTTTCTGGAAAAACGCAATTGCAACACGGAATTTACTAACTATGTGGAACGCAACTATAGCAATTGGCTGAAAAGCGATGAACGACCTAACCTTAGTTTTGACCTGATTTCCCAATATATAGCTCCGCATTTTGAAGAAAACCTGCCCATCTATTTTATTATTGTGGATTGTATGCGTCTGGATCAATATCTGGCAATCCAACCCTATATCCAGGAATTATTTGACGAAGAATTGGAACTCTATTATTCCATTTTGCCAACTGCCACCCCCTACAGCAGAAATTCCATTTTCAGTGGTTTAATGCCTATTGATATTGCTAAACGCTTTCCCGATTATTGGGTAACTTCCAGTGAAATGGATAACAGCCGGAATCGCAATGAACATCAATTGCTGGATGAACATATTGAAGAACTTGGCTATAAGCTTGATCCTACCAGCAAATATGTTAAGATTTTCAATATGGAAGAGGGTAACTTCGTCCTACGCAAAATTGAAACCTGGAATAAAGAAAACCTGATTGTCCTCGTCTATAATTTCCTTGATCTTTTAGCACACCATAGAAGCAGAGACCAAATTCTACAGGAAACTATTCCCAATGAAGAAGGTCTGCGTGCCTTCACTAAACACTGGTTTTTGCATTCCTCACTCTATGAAGCTCTGAAACTGATTGCCAAACAAGATGCGATTGTAATTCTTTCTACAGACCACGGTTCCATAAAAGTAAATCGCGCTACGCAAGTGATTGGTGATAAAGATACTTCGGTAACAGTTCGCTATAAAGAAGGTAAAAACCTGTCCGTTAATGAACGCCACGCTTTGTTCGTAAAAAAACCCGGCGACTATGGCTTACCTACTAAGAGCATTGTGGATAACTTTATCTTTGCCAAGGACGATTACTATTTCGTGTATCCTAATGCCTATCACCAATATCAGAAACAGTTTAACGGCACTTTTCAACATGGAGGTGTCTCTATGGAAGAAATGATTCTACCTCTTGCTATCTGCCGAACCAAAAAAAAGTGAGATGGTGATTGGCGAGATGGCGAGATAGCGAGATGGCGAGTAGTGAGATAGCGAGATGGCGAAAAGCTTTTTTCACAAAGAGAAAAAGAGAGAAAGAGAAATGAGGAAAAGAGTTAATAATCGGAGAAACGACGTCCTCGTCGTTTCCTGTAATACTTTACAGGGAAGACGATATAATAAAGAAGAGCTATTTTCACAAAGAGAAAAAGAGAGAAAGAGGAAATGAGAGAAAGAGGAAAAGAGAAAAAGAGGAAAAGAGAAAATAATCGGAGAAACGATGTCCTCATCTATTCCTGTAATACTTTACAGGGAAGATGATATAATAAAGAAAAGCTTTTTTCACAAAGAGAAAAATTGGAATTTCACAAAGAGAAAAAGAGGAAAAGAGAAAATAATCGGAGAAACGATGTCCTCATCTATTCCTGTAATACTTTA
>DAONFA010000001.1:95743-136469 GCA_035403355.1 Candidatus Cloacimonas sp.
GAAAAGAGAAAATAATCGGAGAAACGATGTCCTCATCTATTCCTGTAATACTTTACAGGGAAGATGATATAATAAAGAAGAGCTTTTCTCTTGGTTCACTATGAAAACTATAAACTTATCTACTGAGCAGGATACCATAAACCTTGCCAATTACCTTGCTCCTCTCTTAAAAAAGGGTGACATTATAACTCTTTTTGGCGATCTTGGCAGCGGAAAAACCTTCTTTGTAAAACAGCTTGGTTTGGCACTTGGCATCAAGGAAGAAATTGATAGTCCCTCCTTCGTTTTAATGAAAGAATACTCCGGTGGACGCCTCCCCTTGTATCATTTAGACCTGTATCGGCTGAAAAACGAAGCTGAGTTATATGACTTGGGGTTATTTGATATTCTGGATAAAGGGATCACAGTTATTGAATGGCCCTCATTGGCAAAAGACATTCTTCCCTATCAAACCTGCAAACTGCAATTTCACTTTGACGGGGAAAAACGTTGGGTAGATATTATTCCCGATAGTGAACACTCTAAGTATTTCGTTTAAGGAGAAAAAATGATTACAGCACTACTTGTAATTATCTGCATAGCTATTGCGGCAGGTATTGTCTGGCTGATATTTACTAAGGATAAAGTTATTGCCCGCACCTGGGGAATAGTTGGATTGTCCTTTATTATCGGTTTAACTGTTTTCGGCTACTTTTTTATGCAAAGCAGGCAAGCTCCAACCAGTTTACGCGTAGTTGGTTATGCCAGTAAACTCTTTGAATCTGACTTGGTAAAATGGAACCTCACAATGCAACGCAATGTTAGTAATGATAGCTTAAAAGAGGGCTACACCAAAATGAGCAGCGATGTAACCGCTTTCCAAAAATATTTAACGGAGCAGGGTATTCCAGAAAAGGATATCAGCATCCAGCCCATAAATAGCTATCAGACAACAGATAACTATGGTAATCACACCGGTTATACCTTAAATCAAAATGTCTTTGTGGTCTCTTCTGATATCCCTAAAATAGAGACCCTGGCTTTAAAACCCGATTTCTTTGCGGAACGAGGTATTTTACTGCAAAATTCCAACCTGGCATACCTCTATACTAAGCTGCCAGATTTGAAAAAACAGCTTCTTTCCGAAGCAACTAAAGATGCTGTTGCGCGGGCTCATGAAATTGCCGGTAGCGGAAATACCAAGCTTGGCAAATTAAGAGAGGCACGAGCAGGTGTCTTTCAAATTACCGAGCCCTATTCTACCGAAGTTTCAGATTATGGTATATACAATACAAGCACACGCAGTAAAAGCATTTCCGTAACTTTAACCGCTATTTTTAAGCTCCAGTAGAAATATTTCCACAAAGAATGTTCAAATTTTCACGCAAATTGACTTGCGAAGGGAGTGAAATAGCTTAGTATTTCTTTATAAGATAATCCGTGATCAGGTGTAAAGATGAAATTTAAATGGTTATTTCTACCCTTGGGTTTAGCATTGATCATTGTCTGCGCTTTTGCTTGTTCTTCGCAACAGAAGAAAATTCTACGCGTGGGAACCGATGCAGAAGATCCGCCTTTCACTTATCAGGAAGGGAACGATATTAAAGGCATTGATATAGAAATATGTAAACGGATTGCAGATAAATTGGGTATTCAGTTACAAGTTACCCGCTACCCTTTTGAGGACTTGTTTTCTGCCTTGGCACAGAATAAAATTGATATTGCTGCTTCCGCTATAACCATCACTCCCAAACGCAAACAGACAATGGATTTTACAATTCCCTATTTTGAAACAGACCTTGCCGTAGTTGCCAAAGCAGGTTCTCCTGTGCAAATTGCAAACATTGAGGATATGGGAAAATACCGTGTCGGCTGCCAAAATACTACCACCAGTCACCAATATTTAACTGAGAATTTAGTAGAAAAAGACCTGCTGCCGAAAGAAAAACTAAAACTCTACCCTACAGTGATAGAAACTTTGGGAGAGCTGCTGAATAACAAGATAGACCTGATGGTCTTTGACGAATGAGTAGCTAAAACTATTTCTGAACAGGGAGAAATAAAAGTTGTCTATACCATTCAGACCAACGAACAATATGGGTTCGCTATGCAATTGGGCAAGGAAATAAATGTAAGGATTAATAAGGCAATGAAGGAATTAAAAGATAGCGGGGAACTGGAAAACATCATCAAAGAATATATGCACTAAAAAAACCCTTCACCTTTCACCCTTCACCCTTCACCGTTCACCTTTCACCTTTCACTGTTCACCGTTCACCCTTCACTGTTCACCCTTCATTTCCAACGCTCCGGCAAAGCACAATTGAGTACACAACGAGCATCCAACACATTTATCCGAATCAATTTCAGGATAGCCATCTGCATCTAATTCAATTGCCTGATAAGGGCAGCGAGTGCAATTTCCGCATTTTAGGCACAATTCCTGGATGAGAGAAGAGCTTTTGGTTTTCTTAGGTAAGTTCGGAAAGTCCGTAATAGGTTTTGGCTGTGCTTTTCCAATAAGTTCGGCTACACTTGTTAAGCCCTTTGCTTCCAAAAGGTAAGAAAGTCCCATTTTCAATTCATCTATAATGCCGTAACCGTATTTTTCCACAATTGTGCAGAATTGAACATTTTTGGCGCCTAAAGCTAAAAAGTTTGCTGCATCCAGATAGTTCATTGCACCTCCGTTTCCGGAGATGAAAATTCCGCTTTTTCCAGCACGGGCTAAATTTAAATAACTGATAGGTAAAATGCCTTCACCGCTTAAGCCAACTATTATTCCTTCGTCCCAGGGTTTTTCTTTTTCCCTGAAAGCCAAAGCCGGGAATGTATTCGCCAAAGTTATTCCGGCTTTTTTTGCGGGGTATTTATCCAAAACTCTTTTAACTGCAGAAAGAATTGGATAGATAGCAGTTACCGCACCGGTTAGTTTAAAAAGTTTAGGAATTTCCGGATTGCTGATTTCCATCACCCAATCAATTATCTTAGCAGTTAAAACAGGGTCTTGAGCTACAATATCACCTTTTGTTCCATCTCCACCTTGAGGACAGGATAAACTGTATTCAATTCCCATCGCACCTGCTTGTTCCAGCTTTAAAGTATTGGCTTGCCAGCACTTTTTATCATTAATATCATCACCGGTAACGGGACCGCCTGTTGAAGCCATCGTTAAGCGATCGGGAAAGTCCTTTATTAACAGAGCTATTTCTTCACAAACCCTCTCCAAAGGATGCTCGGAAACATTATCACAATTGGCAAAGGTCTTTTTCTTATCCCCAAAGGTGAACATATATTCACCTGGAATATGAATATCTTCATTATCAAAAGCCGTTTTCATAATTCCCCCGCTCCAGCCGGCAAGATATGCTTTTTTCATTTGTTCATAGCCATCGGAAGGGGGAGCGGCTGAAAGAATAAAAGGGGAATCCATTTTTCTGCCAAAGAAATCGGTCTGCAGTGAAACAGGATATTTTTTCCAACCCCAAACAGGAAAACAGCACTTAGTTGCTTTTTCAGGTTCTGCAATATCTTGTTTGCCTAAACGGGAATGCACTAATAAAGCAGTATTTTTACCTGAGGCAACTGCTTCAACCACTGTAGTTGGTCCGTTTATCATATCTCCACAGCAGAAAAGACGGTCTGAAAGGGTCTTTAGTTTATTAACAGCAAAAGGAGGTTTGTTTCCGATAGCAATAATAACCAAATCAAAAGGACGAAAGGATTCTGTGGTTCCTTCTTCGTCCCTAAGCAAATTCGGGGCAAACTTTTCTCCCTTGGGAAGATAGACCTTTTTCGTCTTAATTCCTTTAATATGTTTGCCTTCATTAACTATTTCCGTTATTCTGGTGCGTGGTGAAAATTCAATTCCCGCTTCAATCAAAGTTGCTTTTTCCGGTTCCGTTAAGGGCATTTCCACAAAATTTTCCAGGGTTATCATTTCTACATAAGCAGCGTTATTTTTGGCAATTAGCAATGCCATATCGGCAGCTATTGCTCCTCCTACAAGAGCAACGCGTTTATCGGTAAAATTGTATCGGGAAGGGTTTTTTAGAATGTCAAAACCGTAAATTGCTGTTTCATCACCGGGAATATTTAAATGCATAGCTTCATTTAAGCCCCCGGCAACAATCACTGCCTCAAAACCTTCATCCAATAAATTCTGCGGTTCATCTATTTTTTTCCGGATATGTTCTATTTTGAATGTTTCTGCCAGGAATTTCAGGTCTTCCAGCAAGTCAATTGTTTCCAAACGCTCTTCCGGAATTAAATTTACCTGACCTCCTAAGGGTTCAGGATCAAACAGCAGCGGCTGATAACCAAATTGGGTTAAAGTTACGGCAGCTCCAATGGCAGAAGGTCCTGCCCCGATAATAGCAATTTTTTTATTTAAAGAAAGAGGGGAAGCAAATTCAGGCACCATCTTCAACTGCCTGGCTTTACGAATTATCGTTGCCTGAACGGCAGGAATTTGAATTGGAGTGTCAAATTTTTCACGCGCACAGGCATTTACACAATGGTCATCGGGACATACATTTCCGCAAATTCCACCTAAAGGATTGCTGGCTAAAATTATTCCCGCAGCACGCTTAAAATCGGAAGGTCTGCCTTTAGCAGCTGCCATCATAAAATCGGCAGGAGAACAATCACAGGGACAGGCATTTTTACAGGGCTTGTTCTCACAATATTCACAACGACTTATTTCACTGAATAATTGGGCATCCGTCAAAATCATTTTTTGCCTCCTTTATTTTTAGCCACCGAAAGCACCAAAAATACCTCTCACAGATAGCACAGATTTCACAGATTTTATAATTCTCCATTCTCCATTCTCAATTCTCCATTCTCCATTCTCAATTCTCCATTCTCCATTCTCCATTCTCCATTCTCCATTCTCCATTCACTTTTCACCCTTCACCTTTCACTTTTCACCGTTCACCGTTCACCGTTCACCGTTCACCGTTCACCCTCATTTATCACTTATAATATGTCCTTTTCCCACACCCCGAACTTGGCATCCCAATTCTTTGTAGATTTTAATGGTTTCATCAGAAAGGAAATTGGAGCAATCCACGATCAAGGGTTTGGTATTGCATAAATTAACAACATATTCAGGATCAAGTTTTCGGTATTGACTGTGTCCTACAGCAAAAATAACCACATCGGACTCGGGTAGAACATTATTCAGATCGTTTTGTATATGGTTTTCTTCCATTTCAGGCCAAGCTTCTACATAAGGATCGTGGGTTTTAACCTGGGCAAGGTCTTTGCGCAAAAATTCCACTAAGGTCTTAGAAGGAGAGTGCCTTGTATCGCCAACATCTTCCAGATAGGATACCCCCAAAACGGCTATTTGCAGGTTTTTCAGTTCCGGATAAATACTTTTAACGATTTCAATTGTATGTAGAGGCATTGTATCATTAGTATTAACAGCTTTAATAGCAAAATTCAAACTTCCATCTACACCAAAAAGGGATTTCATTGCCCAATTAGCTAAAACGGGGTCTTTAGTTAAACAGTAACCACCAACTCCTAAAGAAGGACGCAACAAATTGTCATGAGTTCCTTTTCTTTTCCGAATGGCATCACGCACTTTAAATATATCCACTCCAATCTGTTCTGCAAATTTAGCCCACTCCAAAGTGAAGGCAATATTTACAGCACGATATGAATTTTCCATTGTTTTGGCAAGTTCGCTGGCATTTGTGCTATCTAATTGGGTTAAAGGATAGTTTTTTACATCTAAAATATGGGAAAGAAATTCCCGGCAAAGCTCTATGCTTTTAGGATTCACCCCGGAAAAAACACGCCAAAAATCACGAATAGAAGCTACATAATGAGCTCCGGGCATAACTCTTTCATAAGAATGAGCAATTAGGGGAGGGTTCTTTTCAATATCTATACCCCGCTTAGTAAATTCCTCTTCCAGAATTGGCTTAACAACCTTTTCACAGGTTCCCGGAGGAACGGTTGTTTCTACTAAAACCAAACATTCGGGCTGAATGTATTTGCCTAAAGTCCGAATGCCTTCCCGGAAAGCTGTTATATCACAATAACCCTGTTCCGCATCTCCAAAAGCCGGCTTTGTAGCATCCAGCTGAATATCTACGACTACAATATCTACCAGACCATAAACACTTTCGTCACTGGTAGCACGGAAATTACCTTTTTCCTTTACGGTACGATGAAAAATTGCCGGAACCTCAGGATCGGAGGAATTTACAGGCGGAATGCCACTATTAATTACAGGAACTTTCCAATACGATCTTTGCGAAGCACGTTGATGACCATGCACAAAATAAAGCGGCTTTCCATCTTCATCTGTAGCATCCGCAACAACAGTAGCCATCACACAACCTACAAAACCTAAACCCTGAACAGCCACAATTTTACGCCCTAAAGCTATTTGTTCGGCAGTTATTTGTTTTAATATTTCCTGTTCTTTTTCTCTCTCTTCTTCACTTGGAAGAGGATACTCTTTACCATCCGGGGCAATTGAAACTTTTAACATATTTTATTATCTCCTTTAGCTTTGTGTAGTATTGATAACGGAAAAACGACATCCTGTCGTTTACTGGTTGACCCGGATGTCAGCATTTCAGGAAAAACGACATCCTGTCGTTTAATGGTTGGCAGGGATGCCAGTATTTCAGGAAAAACGACATCCGGTCTTTCTCATTTTACCACTTAATTTTTAAATCGGTTTTTACGCTTTTTACAGTGCCTTTATTGTCAAGAGGTTTTTCCGAAAGTAAAATCACGAGGCAATCGTTGGCAGGTTTTGACTTACAATTTTCACCTGCCTTCAATGTAACCACACCGCACAATCATTTTCACTTACAACCGCAGTATTATTGGCCTCCAAACCTGAAAACTGTGAAGTAAAACAGAATTTATCCGCAGAAATCACTTTTTTCCATCCCAAATTAGTTGTTTATCAATTCCTTCATTTTTGCGTTATACAGCGAATAAGAATCCCGTATCGTTCTCATATCGCGATACGAGAACGATACGGGAGTCATATTGGAGAGTTATTGAGAAAATTCGGGAATTTCCTTGGGAATGATAAGTATTCAATTTTGCTAATAGTTTGTTGTGTATTAGTGCAGCCAATTATTTTAGCAATGAAAGAATATGCCGACCTGTTTATCAAGAAATGTGTGACTGAAGGATTATATTATTGTAAGATTTCTTTATCTTTGCTTTATATCGCAATTTTCAGATTAAAATCCAGCCAAAAAGCTGTTGCAAGATAATAAGAATTTAGGGTGTAATTACATAGAAAACAGGTGAAAATATGAGTCAAAACCTCCTACCTGTTCAGTAATATATCAAAGCAGGGGAAAAATGATAAAATGAGAGAAAATAGTATTATTAAGGCGGAGAGAATGTGCTTTAATAATAACTCTCACCGCTTAAAAATATGTTCAGTCAGAAAATAGGTGCTTTTAGCAGAATAAATCTCTTGACAAATAATCAGAATACCATTTATTGGAGATTGAGTTCAGTTTTTTCGTAGCTCTATGGTGCTAAAAAAAGGAAAAAAGAATGAGAAATTTTATTTCTTTTACAGGCGTAAATGCAGTTCAGCAAAAGAAATTGATAGTGCCCCAAAATCGGTTTCTTCTTTAGTTATCAGTGGGGAAGGAAATAGTAATTATGCTTTTTCATATTTATTTTGCGCTTATCAACTGAGGCGGAAAAGCAACATCAATGAAACCCGCAATCTATAGTTTCGTAAAAAGGGGACTTGTTAGTTTCAGAATGAAAAATGATATTTGGTCAACAGTCAGGTTGCTGCTAACAGATGGTTCTGTTTTGGCTTGCAGTTTAGTTACAAAAACCAATAACTTGCTTTATACCCTATACAGGGGGATTTGATGGCTTACTATTTAGCCACTATATACCCTTGGCAAAAGACATCTAATTATCCTTTAAAAACAACAATCTTACAAAACAATCCCATAATAAATATAATCAGGGAAGGCGTGATAAATGTAGGCGCTTCCCGCAAGGAGATAAAATGAAACCCCAAAAACGAAAAACGAAATTTACCTTTGCATTACACAAAGGTATATTGCCCGATTCAAATTGTATTCTATCAGAATTAAACGGTATTATAACCGAATTTAACGGTATTTTACTACAAACCAAAGAAATTAACTTATTAAAAAAAGCGAGGTGCAAATGAAACGCAAATTTCGCACAACACTACTATTCGTAGTGCTATTTTTAATTACAGCAACCACTCTTTTTGCTCAGACGAGAGTATTTGATGGGGGAAACATTAATGTTACCCTTCAAAATGATAGTGGTGGAATTGTTGTAATTAACACAATTGTTAATGTAACATTAACTGATCCTGAATTTAGCGCAAGTGACGATCCTCTTGGTGAGATATCATCAGCCACTGTAAATTTCAGTGAATTTGGAGGTTCAAATTCTGTTACTATGGAACAGGATCCTGTAACTGGTCTTTGGAGCTGCAATTACACAGTAGTTCCCGGAACCTTGAATAATGTTACTGCAAAGGTTATTGTCTCTGGAAACTTCAGAAATGGTGGTTCTTCCATTATTCCTGATGATGCATTATTTACAGTTAATAATATTACTATTAGTGTAGCTGGCTTGGATATCAATACGGTTATTCAAAACCCTGGTCCAACCGGATATGCTATAGTGGGTTCAAGTATTGTTGTCAGCTTTACCAGCACAACTATTGATGCTGCTTCTTTCTATATTTATAGTGAAGATGGCAATACAAGGTTAGTAGGACCTATAGCAATGACAGGTCCTGATCCTTCTAATGTATTTACGGGAACCTGGAATGTAGATCCACTTTCAGCTTTACCGGCAGATTCATATAAAATTAAAGTAATTGTTTATGATACAGATATTTCACCCAATCCTGGGGAAGTTAATGATGATGAGCTGGTTCTTATTGAAAGCACAGTTCCCGTTGCAGCTGATCTCCTTAGTGCTTATCTGGGTGTAAATGGTAATAATTCTGCTAATTATATTGCTGCTAATGATACCATATATGTATATGCAGAATTTAATCCTAATGTTTACAAGGTAACTATTGACTGGGGATATACATTTCCTGGGAAGCCAGCTGTAGATTACATTTTAGATAATGGTATCCTTGATATTCAATATCCCATTCCGATAACAAGGATTCCATCCACAACTAATTTGGAAATTAAAATTACAGCTCTTGCTACTGAAGCAGGTAATGTCTATACAGGCGATCTATTAATTAATTTGAATGCAGATGATAATCCTATTGTTCTGGATTTTACTCCTCCAACTCTCACAGCTGCAGATGTTGATCTGTATTATGATAATGATCCGGCTACAGGAAACTTAAGATTTTCTCCTGTTTCACCAGCGGTTACAGGATATTCCGATACTAATCCTGATCATATTGCTATTAAGTTGGATTTAGCTAACTGGGGAAATCCTGATGAAATATACGGTTTGCAACTGCGCTTTGAATTTGAAGGCAGAAGCGTATATTTTAGAGATTATACTGTAAATTCTCCTGAAGTTACTTACGCACCTCCTACTTTAACTATCAAATGGGATGGTTTAGATAATGGAGCATCTCTTCCGGAAGGTACTTACGGAATTACTTTGTGGAAATTATGGGATGAAGTAGGTAACATACTTGACTTAAGCAGTCATTATACTATTGCTGGTGAATATCCTCCTGCATCTCCTTTGTTAGATAATAATGAGCCACAGGTGATATTGAACCGTATGCATGTAGTAATTGATAATACTCCTCTGAATTTCTCGCAGGAACTTAATTCTCCCGATCAGGAAAATCCAGGTGATGAGATTGTCTTTACTCACAAGCATCATATTGATCATTTTATCGGAGATATTGTATTTCCCGATCAAGTATATGATGAGTGGGTAAACAGCTTCAGCTCAACAACCTTTAATTTCCAGGTGAGTCGTAATTTTACGGTTGATACTAATCAATTACGCTGGGAAAAAGGAACTTACTGGGTAATTGCCAGTAACGGGACAAATAGCTGGTATTGGCTAAATAATGTCTGGACTCCATATACGGTCTTTGATCCTTCAACGATGAGCGACAAATTGATATTTCCTACTCAAACTCATCAGTATGCCAATACAGTAAACTTTTCCTGGGACGCTACTCAGTTTGATGCTGGGACATATACAATCACAGCTTACACTCAAGATAATGCCGGAAATATAAAGCCCTCTGCTGTAATGACGATTCAAAATATTTATGAACTTACAGAGGATTCTTATACGGCAAATCTGGCTCTCATAGATGATATTGTGATAACTTCGGTACATAATGGAGGAGCTAATAGTTTAGCTCCTTATGATACTGACGGTGATCATAACTTCTATCTGAATGGTGATAGTTATTATACTTCCATAGATGCGATTTCTATTCAAATTACCGTGAATAACAAAAATTATCTGAAAACAACTAATTCAGTTCTTTTGGATCTAACTAATCTGGGTTTGGGCGAAAGATGGCTAGATCAGGATGATTTTAGTAATTTGAATAAAGCAGAAATAACTATATCCAATGCCGAAGTGCAATCATTGAGTTCAGCTTTAGCAGGAGAATGGATTCTTGGTATTGCTGGCGGGAATAATTATCTTCCTGCTCATGCTTATAGTGAATACATAAATACAGATTTAGATACTGTGATTAACGATGCTGTTTCCACACATTCGGATATCTTTAATCTGGTTATTCCTCCCCAACCAACATACCCTGCTCAAGGTAGTGTTTCTGTATCAGATCATAGTTTTTCTCCCGGACATCCGAGTAGAACATATAATGCATTTTCTAATCCTGCCAATGACGGTATTCAGGATTCTACGAAAGTAACCATATCTGTTCCTTCTTCTACTTATAATCTTACCTGGAAACTAAGCATTACTAATCCTGTAAATTTAAAAGAATGGAGTAAAACGGGTACTCTTGCTTCGGGTGTATCCTTACCTGCAACAGATTATGTCTTTGCTGGACTCAGTAACGACCTGAAAGCTATGGCTGATTCTACTGGCTATCAGGAACTGGATGTAAAACTATATGTTCATGTTACTCAATTTGATGATGATGGTTATATAGAAGCTGATGACCCTGCTCCAGCTTCTACGGAATTAGCTATTGATAACGAAAATCCAAAGCTAGAAGATATTAGCGATAATTACACTTATAACCACGATAGTAGATCAATTACTTTTGCAGATGATATGCCTATTCCAGTGGTCTCCGCGGCTAATAACAGCTTTGAGATTATCCTGCAAACCAGCGAACCACTTAGAACCACTAATTTGAATGATCTGGGAAGCCACACTTTTCATACTTCAGGTTGGAATGTAGCAGGTGTTTTTACTGCAGATAACACACAAATAGCAGGTGTGACAGGTTCTGTAGATGAAATTAGTGTTGTTCCCGGTGCGGATAGACAATATAAATTGAAAATAAGTGTTAGCGGAATCTCCGGTTTGGAATATCCTAATTCTAAATTGGTTTTGCGTTTACCTTGGGATGAAGCCGGAAACCCTGGCAGATACAATAATCCTATCTATCCTGTAGCGCTAGATCTGTTCCATAACGATTCTGCAGAAATTTCTTTCCCCATTCATATTTTGAATGCCAGACCCTGGATAAGTAAAATTGAATTTACTAATTTTCAATCCACGGGAACTGTAATTTATGATGAAGCCGGAAATGTTACGAATGCTATTCAGGGTTATGTAAATAATGTAGATAATACAGGAACATTAAAAGCACAGATTTCCGGAGGTTATAACAGAAGTGTAGTAACCAATTTTGTAGCTGATGTTTCCAGTATTTCTACTATGGCTGATGCAGCCGCTCTGCCTTTGGTTAATCCTGTTGTTGATCTGGGTGGAAATGTTTTTGAACTTACTTGGAATATAACAGATATAACCCTTCCCAATTTGATTCATAATAATGTAGCTAATCTAATCGTTTATGCAAATTCTATGGAAGGATCTACTCAAATGCATACTACTAATAGAAGTATTGCGGTAATTGTGGATCAGGAAGTTCCGATACTTGATAGTTCATCCTTTGATGATGAAAATAACTATGTAACAGCAGATGGTAATCCACAACCCTTTACTTTCAATGTTAGTGATGCATTAGCAGGAATTTATGATAATATTCCTGCTTCTATTAACCTTGCCTTTACTGAAAATGTGACAGCTACAGATTTACTTTATAATGCTGGTGCCATAACCGGTAATATTACACTGCTGGATACAACTGCAGTTAAGAACTTTGTAGCTACTCTATCTGTAAAAGACAAAACAGGAAACGAACTTGTGGAAAGCCGCTATATTAATGTAGTGCCTTCTCCTCACCCTGTTAATGTAGTAATATCTGGAGCAGTTCCTACTGCAAATCCTTACTTCCAACCTGGAACTGATATTACTGTTGCCTTTGAGGTAGCAAATTATCAACGAGCTGATAAGATAGATGTGATGCTTTTCGATCAGACCACTGGTTTACAAGTTGGTAATACACAGACAATCAGTGCTCCTGATTCCAGTTTATTTAATCTGTTATTCACTGCAGTCAGCATTCCGCATACGAATGTGTTATCTGCTCTTGTAGTAGTAACTTATTCAAAATATGATACGGGAACTTCTACTTTATTAAATACTAATGCAATAAATACTGCTAATAGTAATAATACTCTTATTGCTGATGGTGTTGATCCTGATGGGCTTCCTGTAATATCTGCCACTGCTGGCTCTTTAGATTATCTTACTGCAGGAACCGATCAGATACTAAGCTTTGATATTACTGATGCCGATTCCGGAGTAAATTGGTCAACTCCTGAAATAATATTCAATCCTGCTGATGGAATTACTATTGGTGCGTTGGATATAACGGAACCTGGTAAAGCTAAATGGAATATAACTGTAGATCAAGATATTGCAGCTCAAAGAGTGGTGGCAACTATAACTGCTAACGATAATGTTGATAACACCGGAACTCTTGTCCGCTATCTGAATATTATCCCGATTCCTGAAATTACTGTAACCGATATTTCAGTTACAGATAACAATCCTGATAATACTGATCCTACAAATTGGTTTGTTCCCGGACACGATCTAAAAGTAAGCTTTACGGTTACTAACCCTCAACGCGTTAATCAATTAATAGTTTCTCTCACAGCGAATGAAGACCCTCTTGCTTCTCAAACCTTCAATGTGAGTGATCCCGTTTTTCAAAGTAGCGATATGAATGTTATATTCTCTGCTCTTACTGCTACAGACCTTGATGGTAAGGTTATCAGAGCTACTATCACAGGTAATACTCTCACTTACTTTGATTCAACTGGAACAGATGCTTATACTCCGTTGACTGGTGATGGCAGCTGGGATGAAATCAATGTTGATACAAAACCTGTTATTCAAACAGTAACATTCTATCTGGATCAGGCACATACTACCGCAGTTGATAATATTGTAAAAGAAATGGATAATGTTTATGCGGCGGTAGAAGTAAAATCACCGAACGATCTCACTGATCCTGTAATTACCCTGCCCGCTATTCAGGGAAGTATAACAGCTACTCTAACTGCCGGTCCTCTTTCTGAAGGAACCGGTGCAGATAGAATTATAAAATACTATTATACTATTGATATCACTCAATTAGATTATTCTGCTTCGGCTCTTTATACTGTAGCTAATTTCTCAGTGGACACAAAGACCATTTATGGCTATGCTGCAGATACTTATATTCACGATATGATTATAATTGGCAGCCCTGTTGTAGATCAATATGGACAAGGTTATCCCGAACGAAGCTATAGCGATATAGGTAGAGCTCCTAATGGTTGGTTTGCTCCCGAGAATGATCTGATTACGGAATATCATTTTATCAGCACTCTTAATCCTAATGAGGTTGGTATTGTTGCCGATTTTGACAGGATTGAAGATAATGTTCCTGAAAACTGGTCAACTCCGGATACTTTAGTAATAGATACACCTGATGGACAACCGATAGTTATTAATCTGTCCGGTGGAAGAACAGTTAATATTTATCCGTATTTTGTAACTTGGGTAACGACTCCGGATTATAGTTCTGTCTGGAATGCTTACTCTGATGGCGAATCCATTCAAATTGATTATAAATATTTGAGTTTCCTACCTGAAGAGATAGTAGATACTACTTGGGTGAAAGTTGATAAGGAAGTTCCTACATACGATGAAACCAGATATTGGGTTGCTACTGCTACAGATGATAATCCTCCTGTTTATGAAATGATATCTTCTATGGGTTCTGTTATAAATCTGTCTTTAACACCTCCCGCTCCCGGCGTTTGGGAAACTAATAGATATCTTTATTTGAAAGTTGCCGCAAAAGATGATGATGGAGATGCAAGTAATCCTTATAACGGAGTAGGAGCTGGCTGGGTTAATGATCCCATAGCAGCTGGCTGGAATGTTGTCCCTTACAATACATCAAGGGTTGGTGATTACTTCTATACTGAATGGAAACTAAGTCCAGTAACTCCGAGTGATCTTGGTCCCGATTATATTCTGAACATTAACCTTCAGGGAGTTGAAGACCTGGTTGGGCATAAGAACTATATTGGTTCAGACCCAAGCTTGGTTCCTATTCATTCCATCCAGTATGTAGCTAATGGACCTATTATTACTATGGGCTTTACTACCAGTGCGGATGATGGGACGGCATCTTATATGATTGCCTATCAAAAAGTTGTAGGCGATGAATTGAATACAAAGACCAGCCCTTATATCAAACCTGGTAACAATCTTGGTTTCATCTTAAAATTGAATACAAACCGTGCTGTAAACACTCCACGGGGAGTTGCTGTTGAGTCCGTAGAACCTATACTGGTTCAAATTAACAATCCTGTTGAAATCAATGATGATAACGAAGTATGGCATGATTTGGCTATGCTGAGTGGCAATCCTTTTGAATGGTATCTGGATGATGATCTGGTAATAAATCCTGCTAATACTGTTAGCTCTCTGGGTTGGAAATATAAAGTTACCTATCGGATAACTTATACCGACAATACTACTACTCAGGAAACTTACACTTCAAACTGGTTTAATGTTGATGTGAATAGTAAGTCACTTATGCTAATAGATCGGACTTCTCCGCAATTTGCTCAGAATGGAATAGTTGTAAAGAGTGCTTACTCGGTTACAGATAACTATGTAGTTCCCGGTGAAGAAGTTCAAATTACGGTTAAATTTACCGATGAATCATCCTATAATGCAGTAGCAACCAAACCGTTTGTCAGTATAGAACATCTTGATACATTTATTGAAGGTGTTCCTGCTGTTTATATAGTAAATGATTCTGATATTACCTTTGATAATGCTCTTCACATTTGGGTTGCTCAAATAAACGGTCTTACTGCTAAAACCGATCCTGGAATCACTTCTCAAGAGATAGTAGTTAATCTTCAAGACCCTGTTATGAATCCTTTAACATCTGCAGATAGATTTGTGGAAATAGCTAATGAAGGTCCTATTGTTCCTATAATTCGCGGTGCTAAATATCTAACTCAGATATATGACGGCAGCTGGGAAGAAGTAGTTGTAGAACCAGTAGGAACAGGGACAATAAACTCTAAAATTGAAGTATATGTTGATGTAAAATATCCTGAATATATTGATGAGGTAAGCATTGACCCTGTAGCAGGTATTACTATTCCTCCAGCATATACTATCCGACCAGCCACTCAAGCAGATAAAGACCTGATTGGTAATAATAGTATAGATTATGTAGCAGTGTTTGATAGTGTTTCTGCAATAGGTATGGTAGATGGTGCTATTAACTTTATAGCCCATACTAAGCGAATACCTTATAATGCAGAGATATTTACTCATTCATTTGCATTCTCTGCACCAGTTGATATAATGGACTATATTGCTGACATCCCTGTAGTTCAAGGTAGAGTTATTGACGGAACCTGGGAAAGCAATATAATCAGTCCTGAAAGAAGAATGAGAATTAGTGTTCAAGTAACAAACTTGGGAGAGAACTTCCCGACTGCACTTCCTGCAGATATGAGCGGATGGTTTACACTAACAAGTGATCCAGCAGGATTACTTACAAATATACCTGCGCCTGTAATTACTGATTCTCATAAAGCTACCTGGACTATTCCTGCTGCTAATATTGCTGATCTTGATATTGAACAAGCCAATATAACTATAACCTACAAAAATATATATGGATTAACTCAAACTGTAACTCATAACTTCAATGTTGATGATATTGCTCCTCAGTATGCAGGTATGCAGTTATACTTGGGTGATGAGGTAAAAGCTGATGATAGTTCAGGAAGTTTCTTCTATGATGATTCCTGGGATAAGATCAGAGTTAACTTCATTGATCTGCCTAATGTTTATGTTGGCCTTCATAGTGTAGATGTTACTTTCATTCCTGATCCTGTAACTTATAGTTATGATCCCAGCCAATATCCTCAAGCAGCTGATGCCTTAGCTAATATGCAATATTCACCTCTTACTATTAATGCCGATGGAAGTGGATATTTAGATATTACATTTAGTGCTCCTTATACAGGAACAACTCTGGCTAATGGTAGATACATAATTACAATTGCAGATTTGAAAGATAAGTTTGATGCCACTGTCCCTACTTTTGAGAAATATTTTGACTGGCAATATAATCCTGCAATGATGACTCTTTACATTAATGGGGCTACATCAAACTTTGAAGTAAATGTTTCTGAAGCACCTCTCAACATCATTGCTAATACAAATTCTAATGTTCCGATTCAGGGCGTAGAATTCCGTTTATTCTATGACGCAGATGGTGACGAGACCTTCACTGCAGCCGATCTTAATTATGAAATTACCAGTCACCTTGATAATACATCCGATATGGAATTTCCTTATGAAACTCACTGGAGTATGACGGATGAGTTATATGCCTTTATTCAGGATCCGAATTATCCAAATCGTGATTATCGCGGCTTCTGGTTAAGAGCCAGCGTTATAACTCAAAATCGTGACCTCTATGATGTAGTTCAGTATGTGAAGGTTTTAGATAATGTAGCTCCAGTGGCTGAACCTGATCTTACTGAAATTGTGAAATCTATAGATTATGCCAATACTGCTAATAATAACCTAAATATTCCTGTATCTTTCAATATTAGAGATGCTGTAACAGTTCAGGTTGATGTTTATTCTGCAGGTGTTATTGTGGATACTATAAATGAAGCAATAGCTAACCCCCTTGGTGTTAATTTAATTAACTGGGATTTTAATGGTTTCCTTCCTGGAAATTATACTACAACGGTAACATCTTGGGATTACATTGGCAATTCCTCTGTTAAACCTGGACCGAATATTCTTCTGGAAAATGACATTAGTAACGCAATATCTACTGTTAATATCCTAAAGCATGAAGATATCAATAATGAAGAAATTATTAACAGCATAGAATTTGCCTCCAACCCTGTTGTTGATGCAAACGATTATATTATTCTGGAAGGTAGAATTACAAATCCCACTTCTACCAGCGGACCTCTAAATGGTATTGCTTCAGTAACCTTCGGAGCGAAGATTGTTGATAATACCGGCATAATTGCAGATGTTATTATTGCACCGGTAACCAATGATGTTGGTAATCAACCTCAAATTCCTGCTACCGGAATTATAACAAGTAACTTGATTTATATTGATCCGGTTGATAATGCAGCTATTGTCCGTCTTGCTATTCCGAATAGTTTCTTTGCTCCCTATATGGTAAACGGAACTGACTATACCTTTAATTTCAATATGGCTTTCACTCCCACTGCTATGTACACAGGTATTGATCTTCCGGAACAACCATATAGCTGGTTTAGTGTTGATCAGCTTGCTCCTCAGGTTACAATAAACAATACTTCAACGATTGATCCGGTTTCCTGGACTGCAGGCAAACAAGGTTCATTCAGTGTTACTCCGGTGAATTTTAATTATGATAGTGTTACAGAGATTGCTACTACTTTACTTGAGTGGAGTGTAGATGGAACCAACTGGTTTACTACAGTTCCTCAATTAAGTTATGATGCATATACTGGTACCTATAAAGCATTAAACTGGAATATTGCTGGAGGATCTGCAAACACTTTCTTGGGCGAAAACTACTTCGGTCCTGTTCAGATTAGGGTAACTGTTACCGATAATAAGGGAAATGCAGCTACACTGAATTTGAATACACCTATTAATGTAGATAATCAAGCACCTGAAACCAGATTTACTCATATAATTCATTCCATAAATTATCCGAATCTTACTGAGATTACGGATATTCCTAATGCTCCGGACGAAATATCTATTGTAACCAGTTCTCAGCAAGGAACCAATGGTGCTTCCAATCTCAGGTTATTTGTTGATGCCAGCAATCTTGGAACCGATAATGTGATGCCTTTGATGATGTATCAAAGAACTCCTGATGGAAACTGGCAACCTGTTGAATATGACCACGAGGCATGGAATCTTGGTAATATTACCTATCCAGAACTCTTTGAGTTTGAGATTCCTTTTGATTTGTTGTCTGCTGGTCAACATAGATTTGTGGTAGTGCGTAAGGATGCTATGGGTAACCTGGAAGGAGATAAAGCTTCCGAAACAGTTGCTTATAATAATAAACTAAGCAATGCTGAAAAACTTGCTGCTACCGATTTGATAGTTAATGTTACCAGTATTGATGATGTTGTAGCTTCAATTGAGTATCCTGAAGATATTGCATTTATTAGCGGTAAAAAAGCTTTAACAGCTAATACTACTGATAATAATGCTGTTCAATCTATTCGTTTTGAACATAAGGAAAATAATGTCTGGCAACCTATTGCTACCGTTGCTAAAGCCACAACTCAAACCATTACTTTTGATCTGGATATAGATCAGCTGGTTTGGGCTCCTGGTGTTCATTTGATTGCTAATGGCAATGTTTTAGGTGAACTCGTGTATGATGGAAATTCCTGGAATGGAAGTTTTGAGCTGAATGTGGGAACTACCTATAATTTCCAGTATGGTATTGATATTAATAATAATGGAACTTGGGATCAGGGTGAACCGCTGATTGATGATATTCACGGTTTCACAATGTTTACTCCGCTGCCTTGGACAATCAACTTTAACAGTGCTGATTATGCACAAGGTATAAATGAATTCCGGGCTGTTCCTTTAGATATAGCGGGAAATGAGCTTGAACATTATCAATCCCCTATCAGTCAAATATATATAGATAATGTTGCTCCTGTAATAAATAATCTAACAGCTATTAACAATGTGAATTGTGTTACTCCTGGAACTAATGTTAATTTCGTAACTGATGTAGATGAACTTCTGGTTGCTTCGGATGATATGGTTGGAGTTATGTATCAATATAGTGGAATTCCAATCAGTGAAAATTACAGGATGTGGCAAAATATTGGAACTTCTAATCAGATGGCTGGTAATTATCCCATAACCTGGCAAGCACCGAATCCTTTGTTTGATAATTTGGATAACAACTCTAATGGCTTGGTGGATGAAGCTGAAGAAGCAAATTCAACCTACTACATTCGTTCAATTGCAATTGATAAAGCAGGTAATTTTGCTATCTCTGCAGAAGTTGCGGTTAATGTTGATGCCAGCCCTGCGAAATTAGAGCTTACTCAAATTGATGATACTATACTTGCTAATACTAATTATATTTATGTTATAAATCCTAATGCAACTATTATAACATTAACAGCCACAGAAATTTCTACCGGTTTTGATCCTGCTCAGAAAGCTGAATTCTTCTACAAGTTTAAAGAAGAAGTTACAGATACCTGGCCCACTGACTGGACTCAAATCGGACAGAGAGTAAATGTAATTAATTCTGAAGCAACTGCAGAACTTGATTTTATTCAGGAAGGATATTATCAGTTCAAAGTAGTTGCGTATGATGCTCTCGGCAATAATGAATCTGCAATAACTAATGTAATCTTTAATGATGTTACTGGCCCGGAAATTACCTTTGTGCAAGTTGGTACCTGCCCTGTTATATCTGAAGAGTATGCATTTGCTAAACAAGCAAATCAATTCAATGGTGAACTTAAAGCTACTCTTTCTGATATAGCTGGTGTTAATACAGTAACCTTTGAATACTCTACTACCGGGATAGATAATTGGGTAAATATTACTACTCTTGGCGCAGGTTCTATCGTTCCTAATGGAACTGGCGGTGGAACAGTAACTTATAGTTGGAATTATTTCCCAACTCGTACTCCAGTATTATATTTAAGAGCTACTGCTCAAGATACTAATGCGAATAATATGTCCACAGAAGTTATAAAACTATATGTAGATACTATTCCTCCTAATGTTGAAGTAGTAAGTTTGACCAATACAATTTATGATAACAAGATGGCTGTAGATAGAACTCAGGATGTAACTGTTATTCTCAATTACACAGAGTTGAATAACGACGGTTTACTTGATATTGCTAAGGTTAAGATTCGCTTCTATGATTCAGCAGGGAATTTAGTCCTGCATAGAAATGGAAACTATAATGATGTAGGTATGGCTGCGACAGTATTTACCTTCACACCTGTTCAAATGGCAGGTATGGTAGAGGATATTTATCGTCTTACTGTTGTTCTGGAGGACTTTGCAGGTAACACTGTAACTCTACAGCCAGCAATTTATCAGGCGATGTACTTTGATATCTATGCTCCTGCTATTCAAAGCGTTGCCTCTCTTGCACCTAATGTGAATAATACTGTTGCTTACAATCATCCTATTACATTCAATGTAAATTATAATGATCTTATCGGTTTACCTGCTGAAGCTCTAAAAGTTCGGTTCAAAATCAATGGTATAGCAAGAGATTCAGTCCAAACATATATTCCAGTTGATAGCACTAATATCACATTCACCTGGACACCGATTGATTTTGACAACCATTTTGCCAATGGCAATATGGATGATATCATAGTTAACGCAGAACTTACATTGAAGGACTATATGGGGCATACTACCCCTGGTGATAACTTCAATATAAATGTGACTTATGGTATTCCTAATGTCGCACGCATTATGGCTATCACAGATGTTCAGAACGGTGAGCCCATCATTCATTATGTAAATTGGAATAATCCTGTTGATCTCAGTATCGGTTATATTAATGAACCAATTGGGATGAATCAGAATGGAACTGGTACTCCTATAGAGCTATATGCTTATGTTCCTCATAATGCTGAAATTCCAGCCAGTATTTCTTTCGCCTACAGAGCTATGGGTAGTTCCAATTGGCTTCCAATTACCACTATCTTTAATGGTGATTCTTCTTGGGAGTTCATTGATCCATCATTTATGGGGCAATTCCAAAGCCAGTTTACAGCTGAATGGAATATTCAAGGACTAACAAGTGGCATTTATGAAGTTCAAGCTACCGGTAATTATAATTCCGGCTCTACAGCTTCTATAATTACAGTAAATATCTACAATGATACCATTGTTCCCCAAGTTTCAGTTGCCGACATAGAAGCAGGAAATATTGTCCAACGCGGTGAGACATATACCTTCACTTCCAATTTCACTAATACCGATTATTTGAGTGCAGTTCGTTACCGTTATCGTTATGTTAGTATCAATGGTAATGACATAACTCCTGTAAGCAACTGGTCAGATTTTGGAGATGATCAAAATGGTGGTGTACCTACCGAGGTCTGGAACGATGCTACAGCAAATTACAGTTACGATTGGTATGTAGCTCCTTATTATCTGTTCAACAATACAATGCAGATTGTTGGTCAAGCAAAAGATATCTGGGGAACTATTACTCCAATTTCCAGTGTAATAACTGGTAATGCTTATGCGATTGCCAATATTAGAGATACCCAGGCACCGGATGCTGCTATTAGCTACAGTTGGAATGGTTTAACTGATCCTGAATGGGTAAGCGGTGTTGTAGATTCTACAATGACTATTACTGCAAACATAACCAGTGATATAATGCTTGCTGATTTGGTAAGAGTAGAATTCAAATTCAACGATGAACTAATTGGCACTGTGAATGCAGTAAATGGTGTTCTACCTAATAATGTAACTCAAATTATCTGGGACGAATTACCCCAAGCAACAAATGTTACTAACGGCGTTTTGAAAGTGATAACTTACGATGTGTATGGTAATACACGCGAAGTTACTAAAGCTCTGAATATTGATAATGTGTTACCTACTGCCGACTTCACAGTTCCAGAGAATATTGAAAGAGAAACTACACTTGTTCTGAATGCTAATCCTATAGATAACCTTTCAGGTCTGCTGAATGTAACTTATGCTTATGCTCCAGTTACAGATCCGGCTTCCCCCTGGATTCCTATTGAGACAGTTGTAGAAACACCTTGGACTTATTCCTGGAATTTACCTGCCAATTTGATCTTTGGTGCAGAATATATTGTTCAAGCCAAAGTAACTGATACAGTAGGTAATATTCTTAATGTTACCGATACCTTTACGGTAATAGATAATCATACACCAATGCATATTGTTAGTGTAGCCGGTCACATTCCTGTAAATGGAATTATTCCGGTTCGCATACATAATAATGTAAATGTTGTAACGCAAGTGAACGATATTAATATTCCTCGCGTGGAATATGTTATTCGTGCTGTGGGTGCAACCGATTGGACTCATCTGGAATATGCAGAGGTAGTTGGAACTAATGCCAATGTTCTTCTAACGGATGTTCTGACTGCTTATGCTGAAGGTGATTATGAACTGGGTATCCGTGCCCGTGAAGCAAGAGTAACTCTTGGTCAGGTTTCTGACATGGTTACTTTAACTATTGATCACAGCTTTGCGATTACAACTGCGGAATCAGTTCCTGCAAGTAACGGTTTCTTCAATGGAGAGACCTTTACGGTAAACTTCACTGTAAATACAGATGATGAAATTGAGCCAAACAGTGTTGCTCTTCAATATCATATTATCGGTATTGATGGAGCAAATGATCCTTGGCGTGATCCTGTGTTAGGTAATGCAGAAGTTACCAGAACAGGAACTAACGCTTACCTTGCTACATTTAGCGGAATAGAAATATACCATCACGACAATGTTTTGTTAAATGGTATGTTAGATTTCAGATTCAGCGTTTCTGACCTGGCGGAAGAAACACCGAATACTGATAATAATACAATTATTACTAATGTGATGTATGATACTACCGATCCTGAAATTGTCCTTAATGGAATTACAGGAAACGGGGTAACAGAAAATGAAGGTAACTACACTATCCAGTTAGCTACAACCGCTACTCTTGATGTTAATACCTTTGATGTTCTCTATGGACAGATTACTCAGGTTGCTTCCGGAATTGAAAAAGTAGAAATCTGGTATAACTACAACGGAGTAGATGTATTAATGGGAACTGATACGGAAGCACCTTACAGCATTAACTGGAATACAGCAGGTCTGGCAGTTGGTGACTATCTCCTTGGCATTTTGGCTTATGATAAAGCCGGTAATGTTAATGGGTTAGCTAAAACAGTTACTATAGTTCCACCTGCTACCTGGGAACCTTTTGCTCTGATTACTGCGATGAGCTTTAATGGAGATAATGCTAACCAGGATATCCTCTATGCTGAAGTTGACAATTGGAACAATGAAGCTATAGATGCAGTTACCTTTGAATACTTCGCAAACAATATCTGGACTCCGTTTGCCACTATTGCTAATCCTACAGCTACACCTTTCGCAGTGCAGTTTAATGCTGAACTGATGAATGCTGCTACTAAGATTAGAACAGTGGTAACTTATAACGATGGATTGATTTCTACCAATAAACCCGAACTGAATGTCACTTACGATGCGGCTGAAGGCGGAAAACTGGTAGCTACTAATCCTACAATTACTGCCAATGTATTCTATAATAATGAAGTGCGTATTAGCGGTGCGCTTAGTGCTCCGATAGTAACTACTCTTTATAATGGAGTTTATGCTAATACTCCTGCTGTACAGATAGTTAATGGAACACCTACTGCTTTCTTTAATATTCCTAATCATGGAGAGTATGAATTCTGGACTGCTTCCATTGATTATGATAATTGGGTTATGCAGTTAAACAGCACTGTGCTTAATACTACTAATATTGGCACAATTACTCATAATGGAATTGCTCTGCCAGTTCCTAACGGTAGTTTTGCTTACTATGAAAATGTTGAGCCCGCAATTGCACTTCCTCTTGGTTATACTGAACTAAGTAATCCTGCTCAAACAGCATTTATTCTGAATCCACAAGATGATATCAATCTCACGGTTACATTAGCCGCTACTCCTGATCCTGCAGCTGGAACCATTGTGGGAATGTATTATAATGGTAATCAGTGGATTAATGTAACAGCAAATGTTACTGGAAATGTTGCAACCTTCACTGCCCCGAGCGGATTTATTTATGCGGTTGGTCAATACACTGGAACCGTGGACTTCAATGTTGTCTTTAACAGTATTGAACCACAGTATATTAACACAACTAATAACGAACTCTGGACAGTAGCAAATCCTTCTACTATCAAGTTCTTCGTTTATGATGGGTTTACCGATGGCGGATACACAACTCCTGCTGCCGGAGAAATAACCTATCAAATGTATATTGATGAAATAGCGGTTCCTGCTTCTTACAATAACGGTTTCATTACTGCTGCTAATATTCTGGACCTTACTGCAGGTAATCACATTGCCTCTGTTATGGTTACTCGTAACAATGTAAATATCAGTGCAGAAAAAGCATTCAAAGTTGATATTACAGCACCTGTTATTGTAGCAACTGGAACTCAACTTACAGTTACAGATCGCACATTAAGTGCTACTATAACTGATCCGGAAACAGCTATCAGTGATGCTCATCTGTATGTTATGGGCTGGAATAGTAACATTACTGTTCCTCTTGCAAATATGACCGTAAGCGGTGATACTTACAGCTATACCTTAACAATGGATGATTTGAATGCTCTGGGTTATGACATTAACTATACAATGGAAATGCAAGCAGTATGGAATGCAGATAATAATCTGGAGATGAACAGTGTAACAGAGCCCGTTAACTACACAGTTAATATTGAAGGCCCTGCAATCACCTTTACCGGTTTTGCTAATGGCTGGTGGTTGAATCCAACCTTCAATACTCCTTTAACCTTCACAGTAACTGTTCCACAAGGTAGAACAATAACCAATGAAGGTGTCTGGATAGATTTATATGAAGTAACAGCTGCAGGTGAAAACCAAATCCAGCAAATGACTCTTGCTCCTGTATCTGTATCTGGAAATGTCTATAGTTATTCCTTCAACTTTGGTCAGCTGTTATCTCCTATGGCAACTGCAGTTAAGCTATATGTTGAAGCAATAGATAACTACAATATTGTTAATCAATCACAACAGACCTACGGAATTGATATGGCTGCTCCTGTTGTTTGGGCTCTTGCTCCAGTTGGTGCTCCTATTGATAACGATGGTGATGGCTTATATAATGAAGATGTTCCTAACGGTGTGAACGAAGACCTGGATTGGGTTGACCTTGATCACGATGGTTTCTGGGATCCTGAAGAACCGCAAATCGTAGATGAAGACCCGATTGATTACTATCCTGCAGTTTTAGCACAGGGAACTGATGTAGCGATTGCAGTAGCTTTTGAAGATTATAGTGGTAGTCAATTCCTGATTCCTGGGGGAGCCGAATGGTTCTATACTAGCCAAAGCGGTATTAATTCAGCTGCCGTTCAGGTAAGTTTAAATGGAATAGTAGTAAATGGAACTGTAACCAACGGAACCTTCACACACAATGCTGGTGTATTACCGGCTGGTCATTATACGGTTGTTGCTTCTATTCCAGATGCAGTAGGTAATGTTGGTTCTGCTGCATACGAATTTGACATTGTAGGTGGAGCTCCAACAATTGTGATCAATCCTCTTAATGGTAACTGGTGGCTGAATACTACAGGAACCAATACATTCACCTTTACTGTAACTTCAGTTGTTCAGCTTGCTAATGGCGGTGTAGTAGCAAATGTCTATACTGAACCAAGCAACACATTAATCCAGGGTCCGATCACTCCTACAGTAGGTGCCAATAATCAATATTCCGTAATTCTGTATGGCGGAGTAGTTCCTGCAGATCAAACAGCTGTTCGTTTGGAAGTTATTGCTACTGATGTTTGGGGTGGAACTTCCACTTCCAATCAGACCTACCTGATTGATAACATTGCACCTGTAATTACAATTCATACTCCTGTTGCCGGTACTGAGGTTGCTTATAATGAGCAGGTTAGTATTACGGCTACAGTTACGGATAATGCAACTACGCGTGGTTTATTGAAAACTTCCAAGGATAAACAGGATAGAAGCGGTTCTGGCTTACAGACCGTAACTATGACTGTTACACCTCCTACGGGAACACCTGTTGTATTCAGTAATCTCACTGGAGCTATTGCTGAAATCGTAACTGCCAGTCAGTATGGTAACTATTCAGTAGCTATTACAGCTAAAGATGTTGTAGGCAATGAGAGTGTAGCCAGCACGAACTTTGTGGTTGCTGCTCCTGCACCTGAAATTACCTTCCAGCCCTTGGTGAATAATTCCTGGTGGCTCAATTCCACAAATAACAACAAGCTTAGTTTCACTGTGAATACTGCAGGTATCAATCTGGCAGTTGGTGGAGTGGTTGCTAATGTTTACACTATTCCTGCAAATGCTCTATTCCAAGGTCCTATAATTCCAACTGCAGTAAGTGGTGTTTACAGCATTGATGTTATGGGTGGCGTTATACCTGTGGATCAAACCGGAATTCGTTTGGAAGTGACTGCTTCCAATATTCTGGGTGGAATTTCCACATCCAATCAGACCTACCTGATTGATAACATTGCACCTGTAATTACAATTCATACTCCTGTTGCCGGTACTGAGGTTGCTTATAATGAGCAGGTTAGTATTACGGCTACAGTTACGGATAATGCAACTACGCGTGGTTTATTGAAAACTTCCAAGGATAAACAGGATAGAAGCGGTTCTGGCTTACAGACCGTAACTATGACTGTTACACCTCCTACGGGAACACCTGTTGTATTCAGTAATCTCACTGGAGCTATTGCTGAAATCGTAACTGCCAGTCAGTATGGTAACTATTCAGTAGCTATTACAGCTAAAGATGTTGTAGGCAATGAGAGTGTAGCCAGCACGAACTTTGTGGTTGCTGCTCCTGCACCTGAAATTACCTTCCAGCCCTTGGTGAATAATTCCTGGTGGCTCAATTCCACAAATAACAACAAGCTTAGTTTCACTGTGAATACTGCAGGTATCAATCTGGCAGTTGGTGGAGTGGTTGCTAATGTTTACACTATTCCTGCAAATGCTCTATTCCAAGGTCCTATAATTCCAACTGCAGTAAGTGGTGTTTACAGCATTGATGTTATGGGTGGCGTT
Organism: Candidatus Cloacimonas sp.; assembly: GCA_035403355.1. Classification (NCBI taxonomy): domain Bacteria; kingdom Pseudomonadati; phylum Candidatus Cloacimonadota; class Cloacimonadia (SeqCode); order Cloacimonadales (SeqCode); family Cloacimonadaceae (SeqCode); genus Cloacimonas (SeqCode); species Cloacimonas sp. (SeqCode). The sequence continues at coordinate 123,206 of DAONFA010000001.1, forward strand.
ATACCTGTGGATCAAACCGGAATTCGTTTGGAAGTGACTGCTTCCAATATTCTGGGTGGAATTTCCACATCCAATCAGGTATATGGTATTGATAACAACGCACCTGTAATTACAATCAACAGTCCTGCCGAGAATGCGCAGTTCAATCCTGATACTACTGTAAATATTGCAGCAACTGTTTCTGACATAATTGGTACCAAGGGTATGGGAATGCGTAGTATGATGAATGGTCCTAAAGATAAAACCGGTTCTGGAATATCTCAGGTTTATGTAACTGTAATTAAACCTGATGGTAGTTTCGCTGTTAATGATTCAACGGCTGCTCAAGTTATTTCCAAACCGTTAGTAGTATCTGATTACGGAACTTACATCATCAACATTCTGGCAAAAGATAATGTAGGAAATCAAGCAATGGCAACACGGAACTTCTTTGTTACTCCTGCTATTGCTCCTACAGTTACTTTCACGGATATTGCCTGGTTGAATTCTACCGGTGCTAATAACCTTATCTTTACAGTGGATGCTGTAGTTCCTGTAACGGTAACCGCAAATGTAATTACTTATCCTTCAGAGGCAACTCTGATGGGTCCGTTAACTGTAAATCCTGCCGGTAATACTTATACATTAGTATTAAACGGTGGAATGATACCTGCAGGTGAAACCTCGGTTCGTTTGCAAGTATTTGTTGCCGATCATTTCGGTAATACTACTGAAGCAAATTACTATTATGGCGTGGATCGTTTCGTTCCAGTGATAACCTTCCTGAATCCTGTAAATGGTGCGGAAATCACTTTAGTAGATGAGACCACTAAAGTTAGAATTGAAGCCCAGCTTAGTGATCTGATTCCTCTTATGAAGAAGGATGGAAAGAATTCAGGTTCTGGAATTGCTGGAAGCCGGATGGTAATTATTGACCCCAATGGAATGCCTGTTGGAATGCCAGTAGAGACCGGTGCAGGGATTACAGAAATAAGTAACGAAATAGATAATTTGATGCTTGGAACTTACACCGTGCGTGTAACTGCATGGGATAATGCAGGTAACCAGGCAATGGAAACTATTAACTTCACAATGATTGCTGCTCCTCTACCTCCTGTTGAACTGGCAATTGCGGATGCTTATGTATATCCGAACCCCAGTGTAGATGGAACTGCCAGATTTACCGTAACCTTAACCAACGGTGCTTATGTGAACATCCACATTTATGACTTTGCGGGTCGTGAAGTTCGCACCTTAAGTGCAAACGGTAAAGTGCAGGGTAAGAGCAAAGCAGAGATCGTTTTTGACGGTCGCAATAATGATGGTGTGAAACTGGCACGCGGAGCATATTTTGCCCGTGTGATTGCCAATGACGGCACGAAGATAGTAGAAAAGGTAGTTAAGATAGCTATCAAGTAAATTGGTGAAGAGGGGAGGAGGAACTCCTCCTCCCTTCCAACCGAAAGGAAGGAAAAAAATGAAACAAATTAAATCAGTACTGATAGCCCTGATACTGGTGATTTCACTGTCTTCTGTCTTTGCTGAAGATAATTCTGCAGCAGCATATCAATTGCTCGGTATAGATGCCCGTTCTATTGGTATGGGTGGAACTGGGACCGCGTTTTTGGATAATGTCTCAAGCGCATACCTGAATCCGGCAGTTTTAGCAGATGTTAAAACGATAGAATTTACTTCAGCCACAAGACAGAATATGGCTTGGGATAGAAATCATAATGCACTTGCTTTAGGGTTTGTGCTTCCCATGGGTTATATAGCGGCATCCTGGCAAAATGCTACTGTTAGTGATATTCCAGGATACGATGTTAATGGTAATCCTACCGGGGAATTCAGCAATAGTGATAACACGCTTGCTTTAAGTTATGCAGCTAAAATAGGGAAAGTTAATTTCGGTGTAACGCCAAAGTTTTATCTTTCTAATCAGGATAATGAATCCGAAACCGGTTATGGAGTGGATTTAGGAGTTCTCTATCATATCAATCGTTATTTTAATGCAGGGATGGTTGTGCGTGATTTAGTTGCCAAATATCCGGGAGAAGAAGATGACATTCCCATAGAGTTCATTCCTGGCATTGCCGCCTATCCTATTCCGGGTTTGATTATTGCTGCAGACCTTTCCGGCAGGGATAATTTTGAGGACTCAAAATTGCGGTTGGGTGTAGAGTATTGGCTCGGTGTTAAAGATGATGCCGAAATTGGTTCCAGTTTATCCGGAATTCGTATTAGAGAGAGTGCAACCTGGTCTGATATCCTATCCAAAGTTCAAGCTGGAATTCGTGCCGGTGTAAATGACGGTGCATTCACAGCTGGTGCAGGACTGCGGTTTAAGATGTTAGAAATGAATTATGCATTCCAGATAGCACATGATGAATACTTGAATGATACTCATTCAGTTTCCCTGTTACTGCATTTCTAAAATGCGGTTAACCGGGATTTCTGGTATGCAATAAAAATAATTGTGGGTGTATTCCCCTGAGACGATTTCTCAGGGGAAACGCTCACGGTAGAGGAGATATAATGAAGAAACTAATAATCTGGTTGATAATCCTCCTATCCTGCCAGTTTGCTCTTGCTTTAAATGATAATATCTATTTTATTAATGCCCGGCAATATTATGAACTGGGTAATTATACATCCGCCAAGCTAAATCTGGAGATGATTCAAGCGCCGGATAATCAAGACCCGGAATATGCCTTGTTACAAGGAAAAGTTCATCTTGCTTTGGGAGATTACAAACAGGCACATATTTGGCTTACTGAATATAGCAAAAATTCCCTGGCTACAGACCCCTTAGTGCAAGAAGAATTGCTGCAGATGTTAAATGAGGTTGCCTTGTATCAGGAACAAAAATCTGTTTCGGTTTCTTTGGGAAAACTGAAGGGCGCTGTTAATTCAAGTGATTCAGAATATGCTCCGGTATTTACACCAGATGGCAGATATATGTATTTCAGTTCTCTCCGAAACAGTAATTTTGGTAAGGAAAATATTTTTCTGTCTTTGCAGCAGAATTATGTATTCAGTGAGGCAATTGAAGTAGATGAACTCTGCACCGATTATAATGAATCGTTTGGCTCTCTATCTATGGATGGCAAAACTGCTTATTTATTCGGGTATTATTCCAAAGATAAGACCAATGGTGATATTTATCTTACAACTCTGAAAGATAACGGTCGTTGGAACAAACCAACTTTGATTAAAGAGGTCTCCAGTAATTATTATGATTTGCAACCCTTTGTCTGGCGAGATAAAGTTATGTTTTTAACCAGCAATCGTGACGGCAATCATAAGAATTATGATCTTTTTGTTTCAGAGAATATAAACGGAACCTGGTCTGTTCCTGTTAATATTGGCGAGGTTATCAATACTCCTTATGACGAGCAATCCCCTTTCCTGAGTTCTGATGGAAAATATCTATATTTTGCCTCTTTCGGGCATAACGGTTTTGGCGGAAATGATATCTTTGTTTCCACGCGGATAGGAAATTCCTGGACACAATGGAGCAAACCGGTAAATTTAGGACCCGTTATCAATTCCGTGAAAGATGATCGCTATTTTACAATTGCTCCTGATGGCAAAAATGCCTATTTGTGTTCCAACAGAGTTGGAGGAATGGGACAGGAAGATATCTATACGATAGACCTTGGTTTACTGGATAAGATGAAGGAACAAATTGCCTTACTAACAGGAGTGAAGCCCAGTGAAGAAACACAGGTTGTTCCCCAAACATTTCAAGAGTTGAAAATCAGCGGTGTAGTTGTGGACGATAAAAATCATCCGGTAAAGACGGATATTATATGGGTTTATAATCTGAAAGATAAAACCTTTATGCGTATTATTCCATCCGATGATTTGGGAACTTTTTCCTTCACTTTACCCGGGGATGCTACCGATGTTGCTTTTGAAATAAATACTCCCGGTTATAAAAAGACGACCGGAGCCATAGATATTCCTCCAGATAAGAATGAGATATTTGTAAATATCACTCTTCCCACAGAAACAGGTATTGGAGAAGGTGGAAATCTTGCCATCAACGGCAAAGTTCTAGATGAGGAAAATAATCCTGTTAAGTGCAGTATTCGGTGGAGCTATGTTTATGAGGGTGAATTAACCGAAGTTATTGTAGAAAGCAATAATGAGGGTGCCTTTAAACTCTATACTCCCCTTATGGATAAGCTTAAATACAGAATTGAAGAACCCGGCTTTGCAGTGCGGGAAGAAATTATAACTATTCCCAAGGATGTGAATAGTTATGACACAATTATTCGTTTAGTAAAATTGGGGAATGAAGTTACGCTTAGCGGTAAGGTCTTTGACGATAATGATAATCCTTTGGTTGCTATGGTTGCCTGGATTTATGAAAATGAAGATGAAATTATTGAATATCGGGTTGTAACTGATAGTAACGGTGATTATAGCATTTCGTTGCCGCGTATCCCCAAATTTCAATACCGTGTTTCCAAACCAAACTATTTGCAGATTTCGGGTGAGATAGATATTCCGGAAGAGCAACAAAATATTACTAAGAATTTCCGCTTGTCCAAATTGGAAAAAGAAGCTGTCTTTGAACTGGAGAATGTAGAATTTGAGTTTAATAAGGCAGTTCTTACTTCCAGGTCTCTGGAAATCCTGGAACCGGTTTTGGCTACTATGAAGGAAAATGAGACCCTGGAAATTGAGCTTTCGGGGCATACAGATAATATTGGCAGTAAACAGTATAATCAAAAACTTTCCGAAGCCCGCGCACAAGCTGTTGCAGATTACCTAATCAAAAACGGCATTGATCAGAAACGCATTAAAACCATCGGCTACGGATTTGATAAACCTATTGCCTCCAATTCTACTCCTGAAGGAAGACAGAAGAACCGCAGAACCGAAATGAAAATCCTGGGAATTGAATATAAAGAGGATAGTTACGAAGACCTGGAAAAAGAATTTATGCAGGCAGAGAAAAAAGCCCGCGTGGTAAAAACAATTTCCAAAGATTCTGCCTATACTGTTACGAAAACCGGAATTCCTTCCTCCCTGGAAGCACAGTTTAAAACTATGATTCAACAAGCATTAGCCGGCAATAAACAATTCAGCGTAAAAGTTGACCTTTTCCTGAATAACGGCAAAATCCAATCGGCAAATGTGCAAGACCTTTTGGGTAATCTGGATGAAGAAACAACAGAAGATATTGCTGATATGATGCTGGGTTGGAAAGTTCAATCTCAAGGCAGGGATATTTATTCCTTTACGGTGAAAAAATAACACTCTGATAAATTAACTATACTAAAGAATCCTGGAGCTTGCTTCAGGATTCTTTTTTTGCCAAACCGGGTGAATATTGTCTCGCACAGATGGTACAGACAGCACAGAAAAAAAGAGATACAAAGTGTGAGAGAAGCAGCTTTTTGGCGAACGAAATTATATGCATTCCGTATTGAGAATACATAAAATAAAAATGGGCATTTAACTTTATGCCTTTCTTATGGATACCCCTCTTTTTAGCAACTACATTTGTTGCAATACACCTGAAATTACCTTGGGGACTTTGTTTAGCTTCTTGTTGGCTGGTCATTTCTTTAATGACTCTTTAACGATCCTTTAACAATACATTAACTTCGTTAAAGAATCGCTAAAGAAGGTTTATAGAAGCATAAAGGTTTCAACTTGGGCAGGAATCTGCTTCAGTCAGGAAAATATTTATGCATTCTCAAAATGAAAACCATATACTTTGCCATTGTGAACAAGCATAAAAAAAACTCCCAACAGCTGCATTGCCGTTGGGAGTGTGTTCTGAATAAAGAATCAGGAAATTGCGTTAGCCGCTATTTCAGCAGAATCAATTTTCCGGTTTCGCTGGAGCTATCGCAAATCGTGCGGTAGAAATAAATCCCGTTTCTAACCGGCTTGGTGTTTTCATCCAAGGTATTCCAACTAAGCTGAGCTGAACCGTTTTGGTCGGTTTTAGTTGCTAAACGCTTTATCAGTTGCCCTTTCAAATTATAGATTTCAATAGTGACAGGGCGGTTTGATTTGCCCGAAATTTTGAAGGTAGTATTTCCTTTGAAAGGATTGGGGTAGGCACAAACATTATTAAGAGCAGATGCAATTTCATCATCATTGGGCACATTCACCATAACAGTAATAGAATTTGAGGGATTAGAAACTAATAGCGGATAGGTGAAAATGGAACAAACCCAATAGGTATGAGTTCCATCTGGAACATTTATATCTGTATAGGAGAGGGAATCCGGGTTCATTAAATTATACAGCGTTGAACCATCGCGGAAAATGCGATAACCACTAAATGCCTTTCCCTGATAGTGAATTGGTTTTTGCCAATGCAGGGTAACGGTATTGGGAGGAGTAAAAGTTCCCGTAAGATTTTGCGGTGCGGGTAAATCTTCAATAGGAATAGTAGGAGAACTTAGAACCGGAGTTCCAGCCATACCATGTTGGTCAAACGGGGTTATTTGACAGGCAATTGAATAATCCAAATCTTCCGGTTGAATGGTATAGGTCTGTTGAGTAGCATTAGGAATTATAACCGGTTGATTATTGAACATCTGCATCCATTGGAATTGAGTAGTGCCTTCGGCATCGCCATCAGGATCGGAAAAATCATAGAGAACGGTTATTCCCTGATAAACGACAGGAGGACCTGCTATAATTAAATTGGCGGCAACTGGCGGGGCATTATTAAAACCGGTTCCGGTAAGGGGAATCTGAACTACATTGTAGCCACTTAGATTGCTGTTTAAAGTTAAGGTTCCTGTATATGGAACTGCAGAAGCAGGAACGAAATCTACATTGACAGTGCAGGATTGATAGGGTTCAATGCTGAAATTGGTCTGTTCAGGAACAAAAACAGGATTGGATGAAGAAATCGTGCCGGTTACGGTAAAATTAAAAAAGTTATTCACCGTAAAAGACAAACTGTTGCTGTCTCCAATATAAGTTTCGGGAAAACTTAGTTCGGTTGCCGAAACAGGATTAACTCCCACCAGACCGGGCAAAGGATACTTAACTCCTTGAAGGATTTCTTTAGTGGCACTATTCTGCAGGAAAAGAACTACTTCACAAGTGTTGATATTCCATGCAGAATTAAATACTCCGGTAAGATTATAGGTCTGCTCTTCTCCCGTGGCAAGAGAAACGGCGGTTCCGCTTTGATTAGGTAACATCAAGCGGTTTACAAAATTAAGATGCGTCTGACCCTGCCAGGAATACTGAATATGTGATTCGGTAACAACGCAATGTAAAAGGACATTGGTATTAGTGTCAGCTTCCGGTTTGGCAACTGTAGCAACAATGTTCAAATTATTTCCATCCAGAGAACCGGTCGCGGAAATGGTATATTTGGAAGCAACAGCAATACGCGATGTAACTCTGGGCAGGTAATAAGAATACATTGATTGGTTATGGTCACCACCCTCCACAGCATTTAATCCGTCAAAATAAGCAGTAGGAACACCGCCTGGATTGTAATAACTATTTCGGGCATTAGAATAAGCATTGGCAAAGCTATCACCGGTATGATTTTCAATGATAGCTGCCGGCTGGCCATTTGCTATTAAGTCATCGGCACCCATAGCGGCTCCTGGACAATAAGTACACCAGGTTCCGGTAGAAATTTCTACAACTACCAAATTTCGGGGCACTGCAAAGATAAATAGCAGGACACCGGTAAAAACGAGGGTTAAGAGAATTTTTTTCATTATTACTCCTTATGTTTATTTAGTTTAAAAAACATTATTATCCTCTCCAGGGGAGAAGATATGCCTTAATTTCTTCGTTGTAATAGCGGTCTGTCATTGTTGCTATAAAATCGCGCACTTGTTCTGCCGGCGAGAAATTATCCAGGTATTCGGGAAATTTGTGGTTCAGGAAATGTTTGAATATTTTGGATTCCCGATTATTTTCCTGGATGTCATTCAAGTAAATATCAAAAAGGATAGGCATTGTGCGGTAAATAATGGAATTTGATTTTTTCACATTATCATCGGTGTAAATTCTTTTGTAATTGAATTTTTTCAAAGCCAAAAGATGCTCACTGGTCTCTTTATCAAAAGCAATGAAATCCTGATCGTAGCTATTTACAATCACGCTTTTGATGAGGGTTTCAATTATCTGACTATTAGTATTGCCCAAATAGGCAACCTGCTCTGGAGGAAGCTCATCTCTATTAAGAATATTAAAACGAATGGCATCTTCTATATCTTGTCCTATATAGGCAATAGTATCGGTAATGCGAACTACACATCCTTCCAGAGTAGCTGGCATAAATTGAATATCCCTGCCGGCTTTTTTAGCCAAAATATAATTCTGAATATCCTCCTCGGTTTTATTGGTTTGAGGAATTAGCTGCGTGTTGTGCACTTCTCCATCGTGGGAAATTATGCCGTCTCGTACCTGAAAAGTTAAATTCAGTCCTTTCCCCTTGCGGGAAATGTGATCTACGATGTGCAAACTTTCAATGTTGTGATGAAATTCCCCGATACCGTATTTCACACAACACAGGGAAAGAGTATTCTCACCATCATGACCAAAAGGACAATGCCCCAAATCATGCCCCAAGGCAATTGCCTCAATCAATTCCGTGTTTAGTTTCAGATATTTTCCTATAGTGCGTGCGATTTGGGAAACATAGGCAATATGCAGATTGCGGTTAGTCATTTCTTCATCAATCATATTGGTGAAAGAGAAAACCTGTGTTTTTCCATGGTAGCGACGGTAAGCACCACTGTAAAGAATTCTATCTCTATCCACGGCAAATTGGGAACGCATAATATCCGGCTCTTCTTTTTTACTGCGCCAGGCATTTACAGAATGAAAAGCACGCTTGCCTAAAGTGCTTTCGTAAGCAGCTCTGATTTCATTGAAGATATTGGTTAGTTCGTCATTCCTCATTTATTTCCTTTCTCCATACTGATATAATATTTCAAATAGGGATACTGTCAAGTGTTACTTTGCATCTTTGCAAGAATATAACCTAAGCTTTTCAAATAATAAACATTACACTGACTACATGGTTTTTGATTTGATAATAGCTCCGGACTGAACAAGACGAATGAGATTTTCTGGATTTAAATTCTATTTGTTAGCTAATATCGGTTCTTGAATGAATGGTGCGTTGCAGGGAAATGTGTTAGTGGGGGATAAATCTGGTTGGTAGCATAAATATTAAAAATAATGGGCTTTTCGCAAAAACTCATTGACAAGAAATATATAAACAATTCTTATGGTTTTTATTGACTTTTATTACTGGTGGTTGCTATGTTATATACTTTGCCGGATGGTAAAAAGATTGATTTAACGCGTGTGGAAAGCATCTCTAAAATTAGAGAATAGGGTCAGGCAGGAAGGATAATTGAAAAGCAGTTAATTGGCTTTGCAATACATTTAAAGAATAATGAAACAATTGAGGTTAAAGAGGAATATCATTTCAGTGATTGGGCAGAAGTGAAAATACGCTTGAGCAAATTACGAGATGATATTATAGCTCATTGGGAGAAAGTGCAAAAGAAATAGCAGCGTTTGTTTTGTTTTATCAGGATGTTAAAGTCGTTCTTCGTTACTAAGAAGACAGTTCTTTAAAAGCCATTTTTGCCTTTACCGAATCAGAATTCAACTATTCGCTACTTTAAACCTCTTGACCTCTCGCCCTCTTGACCTCTCGACCCCTTGACCTCTCGACCCCTTGACCTCTCGACCCCTTGACCCCTTGACCTCTCGCCCCCTTGACCTCTCGACCCCTTGACCTCTCGCCCCCTTGGACTTTTTCATAGACAAACAAGCCAACCTTGATTTTTTGGTTTATAAACTGTAAAAAGGATTTAGATATGGATACCGATGCGGATAGTCCGCTTACTAAAATACGCAATATAGGGATAATGGCTCATATTGATGCCGGAAAGACAACAACCACAGAACGCATTCTGTTCTATTCAGGATATCTGCATAAAATGGGTGAAGTGCATAATGGAAATACTTTTACGGACTGGATGGAACAGGAAAAGGAAAGAGGAATAACAATTACTTCTGCCACCGTTACTTGTTTCTGGAATAACTGTCAGATAAATATTATTGATACTCCCGGGCATGTAGATTTTACGGCTGAAGTAGAACGCTCCTTGCGTGTTTTAGATGGTGCGATAGGTGTTTTTTGTGCGGTTGGAGGCGTGGAACCACAATCAGAAACAGTTTGGAATCAAGCAAATCGTTATTATGTTCCCCGCTTGGCGTATATCAACAAAATGGATCGGATTGGAGCGGATTATTTTCATTGCATACAAATGATTAGAGAGCGGCTTACTCCTAATGCTTTTCCGGTGAATTTTCCGATGGGCAGTGAAGATAACTTTGAAGGGGTGATAGATTTAATCACGATGCAGGCATTTTATTTTGATCCTTTAACTTATGGCTATGAAGTGAAGCACACGGCAATTCCGGAAAAATATCTGGAAAGTGCAAAAAGGATGCGGGAAGAGCTTTTGGAAAAGGTAAGCGAATTCAGTGACGAACTTATGCTGCAGTTTCTGGAAGGAGAAGAGATTTCTGTAAGTATCTTAAAAGAGGCAATTCGCAAGGGGACGATCAGCTGTCAATTTGTGCCTGTTTTTTGCGGAAGTTCGTTAAAAAACAAAGGTATTCAACTTCTTTTGGATGGAATATGTGATTTTTTACCTTCACCGCTTGATATAGGTGATACGCAAGGTTTTGAACCCGTAACGCATAACCCCGTTAATATCAGTCCTGACCCCAAAGGACCTCTGGTAGCTTTAGCTTTCAAAGTGCAAGTTGATAAATATGTGGGGCGTCTTGTTTACATAAGGGTTTATTCCGGCACTTTAAAGAAAGGCGGTTCTTTTATAAATCAGACCAATGATAAAAAAGAACGGGTTTCCCGCATTTTGCAAATGATGAGTAACCGTAAAAACGATTTGGATAATCTCCATTCAGGAGATATTGGAGCGATTGTCGGCTCCAGATTTTTAATGACCGGAGATACTATTACCGATGGTTCAACAGCAGTATTGCTTTCCAAAATGCACTTTCCCGATACTGTAATTTCTATGGCTATTGAGCCCAAAACGAAAGCAGACCAGGAAAATCTGAATATTGCTTTGCAGCGGTTGGAAGAAGAAGACCCTACCTTTAGAGTGCATATTGATAAGGATACGGGACAGACATTGATTTCCGGAATGGGAGAATTGCATTTGGAAATAATTGTAGAGCGTTTACGCAGAGAATTCGGAGTAGCAGTAAATCAAGGCAATCCTCAGGTCTCCTACAAAGAAACCATCACCAAAGAAGTGGAAACGGAAGAAGTTTTCCAGCGTGAACTGAACGGAAAGGGAAATTATGCTTATGTGAAATTCCGGTTAAGCCCAATTCCGTTAAAAGACCTCCCGGATGATGCCAGGAACATCTTTATCAACAAAGTGACGGAAGAACAAATCCCGCAGGAATTTTGGAAACCGATTGAAGACGCTGTCTTTAATGCTTTGAATGACGGACCTCTTATCAGCAGTAATGTTGAACGAGTTTGCATTGAGCTTATAGACGGTAACTTTAATCCTGTAGATTCCAATGAGCTTGCCTATCGCATTGCTACAGGAATTGCTATTGGTAAAGGGCTGAGAGCTGCTTCGCCGGTAATTATGGAACCGATTATGTTGCTATCGGTTATTGCTCCGGATGAATCTGTGGGGGATATTCTTAACGATATTAATGCTAAGCGGGGAAAAATTGATATTATGCGCAGGGAGAATGAATTCAAACAGGAAATTGTAGCGGAAATGCCTCTATCCGAACTTTTTGGCTATGCTACCCGGATTCGTTCTTTAAGTCAAGGCAGAGCAATATACACTTTGGAATTCAAGAAGTATGAAATCTGTCCCGTCCAGGTTCAAAACGCAGTTTTAAAAAGAATTCGCGGTTATGTGGAATAAACACTTGACAGCTATCAGCAGTTTTAGATAATGAAAAATAAGGAGGAGGTATAATTATGAACATTGAACTTGTCCTTGATGGCAAAGTAGCTAAAATGAAGATTGAAGGAATCTTAAATAGCGAAAATGCCTATCTTCTTCAGGAAAAATTAACTGAAGTATTTAATTCAGATGCCACTCTTCTGGAGCTTGATTTGCTGGATTGTCGCAACATCAGTTCAACCGGAATTGGGAAAATTTTGTTATTTTACAAGGATTTTATTACTAAGGGAGGGGAAATTGTAGTAATTAGAAGTTCCAATAGCGTATATGAATTATTTTCAATGCTAAAGCTAAATCAATTATTTACAGTTAATTTGGGCTGAAATGAAACCTCGCATTCTGGTAGTGGATGATAGCAGTTCTCTGGTTTTAAGTTTATCCGAGCTGCTTAAAATTAACGGTTTTGAGATAGATACAGCTTTTAGTGGCATTGAAGCATTACATAAAACCGAAGCCGAAGAATATGATTTGGTAATTTGTGATATTGAGATGCCCGGAATGAACGGTTTGGAATTTCTTTCCCGCATCCGCAAGGATTACGAAAAGGATTTGGAAGTTATCCTGATGACAGGTTATCTGGAGAATCAATATTTCATTGAGGCAATTCGGCTTGGAGCTTCCGATTTTATTCATAAGCCCATAGACAGCAAGCAGTTATTGCGTTCCATTCAGACCGTTTTAAAACGCCGGAAAAAGCACAAAGATTTCAGTGGATTTTACCATAACCTGGAGAAAGCGGAGTTTCATTTTGAACTTAATCCCAACAATTTCTCCAAATTTGATGTCTCGGAAGTTTTTCATTACTTTCTAAAGCAGAATTTGAACTTATCACACAATGTATTGAACGAGATTTTAATCTGTTTGGACGAAATGGTTTACAACGCCTATATTCATGGAACTCTTGGCTTAAATATGCAGGAACGGGTATTAGAACACAATAAGCTGCAAAATTTAATTAATGAACGGCTGCAACAACCTGAATATGCCTCCCGAAGAATGCGTTTTCACTTTTGTCTTTGTAATAATGCAAATACTATTAAAATCTCCGTTGAAGACGATGGTCCCGGTTTTGACTATAAGATATGGATTAACAGAGTGGCAAACGACCCCAAACTGAATTTGGAAGATAATGGCAGGGGAATTGCTATGCTCTATCATCTTGCAGATAAATTGGAGTTTGAAGATGAAGGCAGAAAGGTTACCATCTGCAAAAATATACCGGTTAACAATAGAAAATGACAGTGCAGGAGTTACTGGAGCAGGCAAAAAGTACCGGCGGTCGCCGT